>CAZOGS010000126.1:0-4837 GCA_964579375.1 uncultured Muribaculaceae bacterium | reverse complement strand
GACACGTTTCGATTTGCCCGAACCATCAGACGGGAAGAGTAACGCCTATGCAAAGTCGAATGGATATGGCGAGCTTCTGTTCGACAGGATACGAATTGAATTTACAAGATTTATCCGAAGACGATTTTTCAAAAATCAGCAAGCATATTGCTTTTTATAACGATATACAGGGCTTAATCTTAGAGGGGGATTTATATCGTTTATTGAATCCGTTTGAGGGGAACTATTTTTCTCAAATGGTAGTGTCGAAGGACAAGAAACGTGCCGTTTTTATCTTAATGAAAGTATTGGCAAAGGGCAACGACGTTTATCCGTTTGTGAAGCTGAAAGGATTAGATTCGAATAAATACTATTTCATTAAAGACATGGGTACGTTCAAGGGCGATGTGTTGATGAACGTTGGTTTGCGTTTTTCAAGAAAAATGAAAGATTTTGAAACACAATGCTTTATAATCGAAGAAGTATGCGGAGGAGCGATGTGAAAATCTTTTATACAGACGGCAATAGCGAGCTTGGAATAATATTGTAAAAATGTTGAGTGGCTTCGATGCGCCCCGAAAGTAGGACACTTTCGGGGCGCATCAAATAAAAAATACGTTCAATATTTATTTTTTAGTGAGAAACAGTTGACAATTGACAGAGAAAAAGAGTATAATTAACTCAAAAGTAAATAAATCTGAGGTTAAAAGCATGTTTATCGGTCGAAAAAAAGAATTGTCGGATTTGAATACTCTTTATAATCAAGGCGTTTTTCAATTGTTTATATTATATGGTCGTCGTCGCGTGGGGAAGACAACATTGCTTGCAGAATTTTGCAAGGATAAAGATACCATCTTTTTTGCGGCGGAACAGGATAGCGAAAAGGGGAATTTGGATAAATTTTCAGAATTGATTTTTTCTCATTACGGAGAAACTACATTGTCGCCGTTTTTGAGTTGGGATAATGCTATTGCATTTGTTGACGAGCGACAAGGAGATACGCCGCTTGTTCTTGTATTCGATGAATTTCCCTATTTAGCCAAGAGTAATAAAAAAATATTATCGAATTTGCAACATTTAATTGATCATAAATTACAATACGGAAAGCTGTTTATAATTCTGTGCGGCAGTTATATGAGCTTTATGGAAAAAGAAGTTTTGGGGGAAAAGAGTCCTATTTTCGGAAGAAGGACGGCGCAACTCAAATTGAAACCGTTCTCGTATGATATAGCCACGCAGTTTGTTCCAAACTGTACTAATGAACAAAAATGCGAGTATTATGGCGCAGTGGGTGGTACGGCGCAATATCTCGGCAGATTGCAGCAAAATGCAAGTTTTGAAAAAAATATAAGCAATTTGTTTTTGAATAATACGGGTTATTTATACGAAGAACCGCGTTTGTTGTTGAAGCAGGAAATACAAGAACCTGCGATTTATAATGCAGTCATAGAGGCGATTGCTTGCGGTGCGTCAAAATCCAACGAGATTGCAACGAAAACGGGGGAGGAGCAAGCGAAATGCTTGAAATATATACAAACGCTTTGCGATTTGGATATTTTGTATAAAGAAACGCCTTTTGGAGAAAAGGATTCATCGCGAAGGACGCTCTACGGAATTTCTGATTTTATGTTTCGCTTTTGGTATAAATATGTTTTCAATAATCGTTCTTTGTTGGAAACGGGCGCCGCGAAAATCGTTTATGAGAAAAAGATAAAGCCCGATTACAGTCAATATATGGGGCTTGTGTTCGAACGCATTTGTAAGGAGTTTATGGAAAAAGAGAATGTGTCGGGCGCATTGCCAATTCTTTTTTCTTCCATCGGAAGATGGTGGGGAACGGACGTCAAGAAGAAAAAAGAGGTCGAAATAGATTTGATTGCGCAAGACGGTAAGAAATATTTAATAGGTGAGTGCAAATGGCAAAACGAAAAAGCAGATTGTAGCGTTTTAAGCGATTTGAAAGAAAAGGCCGATGTGTTCAATTCTCAAAGAGAGGAAACGTGGTTTGTGTTATTCTCCAAATCGGGTTTTACACAATCGTTATTGGAAGTGGCGAAACAAGATAGATATATTTTATTGTATGATTTATCGAAAATATTTGTGTGATGTCGCGTAACTATTTTGATATGCCCCAAAAGTTTTGTCTAACTTTTGGGGCATATCAAAAAATTCTCAACATTTTTGCCACTTTTCCGAAAATGGTAAAAACGGTGTTGATTTTTGTGAGGTAGTGTAATGCTAAATTTTTTCGAAAGAGGCAATACGTAGGGGGGGATTCGCTTTTTTTGCTGTTTTTCCAAAAATGGTAAATGTAGTGGTGTTTTTTGTGATATAATATAATGCTAAATTAAAAAATAATATAATCGGTTTTTGAATGCAGGGAATACTTAATCGTTATCCGATAGATTTTCTAAAAGGAGTAGATCGGAGGTAAAGAACTCGGAGAGTTCGATATTGAAGCCTCTGCAAATGTTTAGAATTGTTGTCAAATTACAAGATTTGCATTTGCCTAAAATTATATTGGATAGGGTTGACGGTGCAATAGCACCTTGCATAGCCAATTTATAACTAGACCAATGATTCGTTTTGAGTAGTTCTTCGATGCGAGAAATAACGGCTTGGGAAAGTTCGATTGTATTTTGATTTTCCATAGAATATTTACTCCTTTGTGAAAGATACAAATATTCTATCATTTCATAAAATGGTAATATTACCAAAAATGGGAAATATTTACTGTTTTATGGAATTAATTTCGATTATATAGTGTGGGAAGAGGAAAATAATGGTGTAAGAATGAAAATAGATAAAACCAATGGATAAAATTTATGAATAGAGGTGGATATAAAATATGAAACGAGGGGCGAAATGTATCTTGAAAAAGATGATAAAATTATTGTTGCTGTATTTAGAGGAGCTGTCGGAATATAAAGATAATAAAGAAACACAGTTTCAATATGGAGAACGAACGGCATATACGGAATGCTTGGAAATCATACAAGGTTGGTCAAAAGCGAAAAAATATGGTTTGGATTTTAATATCGAAGAAAAATATCCGTTGTAATGGGAACGAAAAGTATCCAAGCAAAGTTTGTTTTTTGTTCGGATTTCGTAATGCGTTAATTTGGAATTGACAAAACGTTTGTTTCGTGTTATAATAAAAAACAAGAGGTGCGTTATGAAATTTCAAGAAACGGAAACGACGGAATTAAAACGGATTTATAACGATACGTTGCCCAAGGAAATCAATGCGTTTTTGAATAGCTTTGACGGAACGATTTATATCGGCGTGGAAGACAATGGTAAAGTTATCGGTGTTGAACACTTAGATGAAACGCAAAAGAAAATCGCGGATATTATTACGACGCAGATTTTGCCGAATCCGCAAGAGTTTATAACGCTCGGGACACAATATATCGACGGAAAGAACGTTGTCGTCATTAATGTTCGTAAGGGAAAAGCGTTGTATTATATAAAAAAATACGGCAGAAGCGCAAGCGGTTGCTATATTCGCGTCGGAACGAGTTGCCGCAGTATGACGGAAGAGCAGATTGAAAAGGGGTATCGTCAATCACTGAATGAGGCAGAGAAGAGCTTGGTTGAATCTTGGTCTCCTCGACAAAATTTGACGTTTGAAATATTTAAGCGTATTTTGGTTTCAAAAGGCTATCATATCAATGATGAAACATTCAATGTTAATTTTTCTCTATTGACAGAGAATGGGAAATTTAACAAAATGGCGAATTTGTTGGCGGATGAAAATGATATATCGATAAAAGTTGCCACATTTGCGGGAAGGAATAAAACCGATTTTTTGAAACGCAACGAATATGGGTTTCAATGTTTATTAGTTGCAATGGAAAAAGCGATTAATTATTGTGATGCGATAAATGACACTTTTGTGCAAGTAGGGGCTTTAGAACGAAAAGAAAAGAAGATGTTTCATTTTAATGCGTTCAAAGAGGCTTGGATAAATGCATGTGTCCACAATGATTGGCGTACAGGCACGCCACCTGCGATATATATTTTTGAGGATCGAATGGAAATTGTTTCAATAGGTGGAATCCCGAAGGGGTTAACGAAAGCTCAATTTTTACGCGGTGAAAGTCACCCGGTGAATGATGCGTTGATGAGAATATTTATGGCTTGCGATATTGTGGAACAATCCGGACATGGGGTTCCGTTAATTGTTAAGGAATACGGTGAGGAGGCTTATTCGTTTGACGGGAATTTTATAAAGGTAACAATCCCGTTTGATAAGGTTGGTTTTATCGGAATGAAAAAAGAAATAAGGGAAGAAACTGGGAAAGAAACTGGGAAAGAAACTGGGAAAGAAATATTAACGGATAAAGAGAGTGCGGTGTATAATATAATTCTGGCGAATCCGTTTGTTACACGTCGATTTATTATTGAAAAGGTTGGTTATTCTAAAAATACAATAGATTCTATTATAAAAAATCTAAAAGAAAAAGGTTATATTAAAGGTAGAACGGCGGCGCGTGGCGGTAAGTGGTTGTTATAAGATTGGAAATTGTCGAATAAAAGTAAATATGACTTGCGAAAATTATAATTATATGGCTGTTTTGAGTAAAGAATTGTATTGTGGAAGACGAAAATAAATATTAAATTTAATCTTACAAAGTTTGGTGTGGATTTTGGTGTAAAAAATAACAAACGCTGAAAGCCTTATAAATAAAGGTATTCAGCAATACGGGAAACGAGCGGTAACAGCCTGTTAATCCGTGTGTCGTCAGTTCGAGCCTGACAGGGGTAGCCATCAATGGGCGACAAAAAAGATATCGCCCCGAAGGGGCTGTCGCGCTAAGTGACAGTCTTTCAAGACAAAAAAAGACACCCAACC
>CAZOGS010000125.1:0-4888 GCA_964579375.1 uncultured Muribaculaceae bacterium | reverse complement strand
CCTTCAAAAAATTTATAAATAAATGAAATTTTTTCGTCACTTAATCTATCAAGATTATTAATTATATCGGATTTCATTTTTTCAACAGATTGCAAATCATTAAAATTAAACAAAGTTTTAATTTCAACATTAAGACTGTTGGCAATTCTCTCAAGTGTGGGTAATGACGGAAAATGTCTGCCACTTTCAATGCCACTTAAAGAAGTCGTTTCAATATCAATTAACTCGGCAAGTTTCTCTTGAGTCAAACCGGCTTCTTTACGTAATTTTTTAATTCTTTTGCCTAATAATTTCTTGTTATCCATAAACTACCTTCTCTAATAATAATAAATAGACAAATAAAAAATAAGCGTAAATTAGATATACTTTTTGCAAAAAACAAGTAAATCATATAAATAATTCATTGAAAAATAACAAGTTTTGCAGTAAACTATGCATGAAATACTTACTTTTTAGCAAAAAGAGAAAAATCAAATGAATAAAAAAGTTTCTGTTATTATTCCTTGTTATAATCAAGGCAAATATGTGCCGGAGGCTATTAATTCAGTATTAAATCAAACATACGATAATATTGAGATTGTAATAGTTAATGACGGTTCTACCGATAATAGCAGTGAAACTATTAAATCTTTTGCAGATAAATACAAAAACATCTTATTTTTTGATAATAAAGAAAACAAAGGTGTTATTTATGCTCGTAATATGGCAATTATGGCTTGTTGCGGTGATTATATTTTACCGTTAGATGCCGATGACACTATTGAGCCTACTTACATAGAAAAAGCAGTTAATATATTAGACCAAAATCCTAACGTTGGTATTGTTTATTGTAAAGCAAGAAGATTTGGAAACGAAAATGAATATTGGGCTTTAGCTGATTTTGATAAGTCAAATATTCTTTATGCTAATTGTATTTTCAATACGGCTTTATTCAGGAAGACTGATTTTATAAAAGTTGGAATGTATAAAGATTATATGAAATTTGGTGCGGAAGATTATGATTTGTGGCTTTCTTTTATAGAACAAGGTTTTGAGGTTTATAGAATTGATGAAATTCTGTTTAATTACAGAAATTATGAAGAAGAGTCACGAACAACGATATGTCTAAAAAATAATGATAAAGTACAGAAAGAATTAATAAAAAATCATCTCAATTTATACTTAGAAGATAAACAATTTTTGTATAGAATTTTTTCCAATATCAGTAATGTAAAGAATAAATATGTAAAATACAAGAAATTATTTAATATTTTTCTACCGATTATTATAACAGAATCTTGTTTGCTATTGTTTTTGATAATCGCATTTTTGTATGTAAGGTAAAATAGATGAAAAAATTATTACAAAATATTTTTTCTATTAGAAATGAGCGTTCTAATGGACATAAACGGAAAATAATAACTATTACCGGTTTCAAACTAAAATTTAAAGTTACCAATTCTGAAAAAATATTAAAACAAGTTAATAAATCCTATGCAATGGTAGAACAAAAAATCAGACAAAAATTAGAAAAACACGAAAAAATAAAAGTATTATTTTTAATTAGGGAATGTTCTAAATGGAGTTATGATTCTTTGTTTTTGGACATGCAAAAATCGGACATCTTTGAACCTGTTATTGCAGTCAGTTTATTGACATCAGTGGTTAATGGTATAGATAAAACAAGAAATAATTTAGATGTTTCATACAAATTTTTTGAAAATTTAGGTTATCCTGTAGTTAAGGCTTATGATGAAACAAAAAAAGAATTTATTGATTTAAAAACATTTGAACCTGATATATTATTTTATGATCAACCGTGGGAAATAGCGGAAATACACAATATTATGCATATTTCTAATTTTGCTTTAACTTATTACAGCGGTTATGGTTATCTCATCGGACGTTTTGATGCAGATTATACGGATAATTTTCACAAATATTTAAAGAAGTTTTTTTTACCTGTAAAAGATAGTTTAAAATCCATAGATGAAATAAAAATTGGAAATTCTAAAAATTGTGCGGTTGTCGGATATCCAAAATTTGATGAGTATTTAAAAAATAATACAGTATATGATTATTGGAAAAATTTTGAAAAAATCAAGATTATATATGCACCGCATCATTCCTTTGAAAAGGACGGTCTAAATTGTGCAACTTTTAAAGAAAACTGGCAATTTATTCTTGAATTGGCTAAAAAAAATCCGCAAACTTCTTGGATATTTAAACCTCACCCGAGATTCAAATTTGCACTTTTGATTAACAATATAATGACAGAAGAAGAAATAGATAATTACTACAAAGAATGGGCAACAATAGGTAATGTATATGAAAAAGGTAATTATTTTGACATTTTCAAATCATCTGATTTATTAATAACGGATTGTGTATCTTTTAGAGCAGAATATTTACCTTCAAAAAAGCCTATCATTTGTCCTGTAAAAGATGGAAGTATGTCTTTTAACGACACCGGCAAAAAAATTATGTCAGTGATTTATTCCACACATAATAACTTAGAGCTTGAAAATACTTTTAATGAAATTGTTATAAACAATAATGATTACTTAAAAGACAAAAGATTAAATGTAATTACGGAAATATTCGATTCTTCAAACACTACATCACAAAAAATAATTGACACAATTATGCAGGATATAAATAAGTAGTATTGATAACAAGGGTGACTATATGAAATTCAAGTTAGGTCAAAAAATCATAGATTTAATAAGAAATAAAAAAACAAACTCTTTTGAAAAATGTAAACAAAAAATAATCAATACCGCAAAATCTTGCGGAAAAGATTTGTGGGTTGGGGGTTATTCTTATGTGACACCGCAAACAGAACTTGGTGATCACGTTTGTTTTAACGGAATGCAAATACACGGTGACGGAGAGGTAAAAATAGGCAAATATTTTCATTCGGGAGTTGAATGTTTAATCGTTACAAGAAACCACAACTATGATTCCGGTACTGCCATTCCTTATGACGATACCTATATTAGGAAACCCGTAGAAATAGGTGATTTTGTTTGGTTAGGTTCAAGAGTAATGATATTGCCCGGAACAAAAATAGGAGAAGGTGCAATTATACAAGGCGGTTCGGTTGTTCACGGAGAAATTCCGCCTTATGCAATAGCCGGAGGGAACCCCGCTAAAGTTTTTAAATATAGAGATATTGAACATTTTAAAAAACTTAAAGAGGAAGGAAAATTTCATTAATTAAGTTGTTATAATTTTCTCTTTGTTCTTTTTTAAATCCTGAAGTGTAGTTAAGTGACAAAACCACCATTGCTAACTATACCAAACGGGCATTTTAGAAAAGTCAAAAATTGGCGTAAAGATGTATATTCAAAGAACCCTAAAGGTTGTAACAAACTATTCAGCCTTTTGTTTTTTGAACAAGTCCCAAACAAACAAAACATAATCCTTAAATTTTTTCGGATTTCTGTACGTTTCGGCAATAGTCCTCAAGAAATATCTCGGGCTTGCATAATACAGGAACAACGTATTTTTTCTAAACGCTTTAAGTTTTTTGTTTGTTAAAAATTTTGTACCGAGTGCGGGAATTTTTATTGTTTCATTTTCAAAGAGTGATTCTCTTAAAATGTTTTCATCCCTGAAATTTTTCTCAATTACGGAATCAGGATAAGCAACAGGGAATGTCAAAGAAACCATATCCGGACAAATTTTCAAAATTAATTTTTTTGTTGCCAAAAGATGATTTTCTGTTTCCCACGGCAGACCGACAGAAAATAAACCGAAAATTTTCAACTTATTTTTTCTTGCAATATCCGCCGTATTAAGGCTTTCATCAACCGAAAATCTTCTGTCCAAACGAACGAGCGTATCGTCCGAACCGCTGTCAAAACGAACCACAATCATTGAACATCCGGCACTTTTCATTTCCATTGCCATATATTCGGTAAACGATGCAACATTAACGTTTGCTATCCAATCAATTTTTCCGTTCATCGGTGATTCAATTATATAATCACAAAATTCTTCAACCCATTTTTCATTATGGTTAAACGTATCCGACGGAAAATAAAAATTTGTAATTCCGTATTTTTGATAACATTCATACATTTCATCAAAAACTTTTTTCGCAGGACGTACATTCATCGTACAATCGGCAAGAACATGTTCTTTGCAGTGCAAACAAGTATAAGCACAACCTTTTGCCGTATTAATCGTCGCTACCGGTTTCTTATTATCGGGACGAATGTATCTTTCATTATTCATCAAATCTCTTGCGGGAAAAGGCAAATCATTAATGTTTCCGTGCGGTGCGTGGAAATTTGTCTTATGCATCATTCCGTTTTTGCAAATTGTTATAAACGGAACCTGATAAAGCATTTCCGGAGTTTCATAATGAGCCTGAACCAAAAGAGGCATAACAAAAGCCGCATCGGAACCGATTAAATAATCAACTCCGCCCATCGGCAAACTGCAAAGTAATTCTTCCGATGCATCAAAAAACATATCACTCTTCAGAATAATCACAATTTGCGGATTTGAGGATTTAATCATTCTGACTAATTTTAAATCTTCAAAAATGTTCGCAATATCCGTTTTCATCAACAAAACGTCGGGACAATTTGTCAAAACATCATCAAGTAAATCGAGTGCCGTTTTTTGTTCTATTTTATAATCCCTTAAAAAAACTTTATGCTCTGCATTTTTGAGCATTGAGGCAATATAACCCAAGTCATTACACGCTCTCATTGAGTGCGGAACGATATCTTCCGTTCTGTATCTGTATCTGTTCTTAATATTTACTGATAAATCCCCCGGAGGGTTGCAAAGCATTACTTTTTTCATAATATTCGGGCACCGAATTTTCCAATACATTCACTTTTGTGACAATTTTAATGAAAAAAAATATAAAAAACAAGATATACTAAGTTAT
>CAZOGS010000124.1:0-4919 GCA_964579375.1 uncultured Muribaculaceae bacterium | reverse complement strand
TCAACTTCACATTTCGTTACGAAACACCATTTATTTCAAAATCTTAATATAAAACATACATCAACAAAAAAGAGGCGATTGCCTCTTTTTATGATATCAAAATTCAATTACAAAAACCGACCTTGAGAACCGCCGCCGCTTGTCAGAGCTTTTTGTTTATTCAAATTTTCATTAAAAGCCTTACTCGGTTCAGCGGGTGTCAATCTGACGGGTTCAAGCTGAGTTTCATAATTCGGCTTTTGAACGGGAACAGGGGGTGTTTGCATTTGTTCTTTCAAAGCCTGTTCTTGTTCTTGCAAGCGTTTTTGAATTTCTTCCTGAGCCGCTTTATCCGGATTATCAGAGCTTTCTTCAACTTTTTCCGTTATTTCCGATTGCGGAACGGAAACGGTCGCTTTAAGTTCAAATTTGGGATATGAAAATTTAGCATTTTTTTCAGATTCAGCCAAAACTTTCATCGTATCACGCCAAATGATTGCGGGAAGCGTTCCGCCCGTCATGCCCGGAAGTTTGGAGTTATCGTCATTACCGAGCCAAACGCCCGTTGCATAATTAGGGGTATAACCGACGAACCATGCATCTTTGTAATCATCCGTCGTACCTGTTTTTCCGGCTTGAGGAACACCGATTCTTGCCGCAACACCTGTTCCTGCCGCAACAACCTGTTCAAGCATTGCATTGACTGCACCTGCTGTTTCAAAGTGCAAAACCTTAGTTTTTGAAACTTTTTCGGCAGAATAAACCGTTTTTCCTCTTGCCGTTTCGACTTTTAAGACAGAGAAAGGTTTAACTTTAAAACCGCCGTTTGCGAAAACGCCGAAGGCGATTGTCATATCGTACAATTTAACACCGTTTGAGCCTAAGGCAATTGTGGAATCGTTAGCCAAAGGAGTTGTGATACCGAGTTCACGAGCCATGATAATGACGGGTTTAATTCCGACATCGTCAATAAGCCTTACCGCAGCAACGTTTGAAGACAGAGCAAGTGCTTTATAAAGCGGGATTCTTCCTCTGTATTTATTTCCGTAATTTCGAGGTGACCACGAACCGATTGAAAAAGGAGTATCTTCAATTGCATCATTCGGTGACCAGCCTTTATAAACTGCCGTTGCGTAAACGAACGGTTTAAAAGATGATCCCGGCGGACGAACAGCTTGTGTTACTCTGTCATATTGGCTTTGAGCGTAATTTTTACCGCCGACATATGCAATTATTTTGCCGTCTACAGGCGAGAACGAGAACACCGCCGCTTGATTTTTACTGCCCGTCAAGCCCCATGACGCAAGGTTTCTGTTAATCGCATCTTCGGCAGCCTTTTGGACTTTGTAATTCAAAGTTGTGGTAATTTTGTAACCGCCTTGAGAGATATCCTGTTCGTCAAAACCTAACTGTTCAAGTTCCTGCATAACATAATCGACAAAGTAAGGAGCTCTGTTTAACGTTCTTGCACCGACAGATTGGCTCAATTTCAACGGTTCTTCTTTTGCCTTTTTCATCTCGTCTTTGGTAATGTACTTCATTTTGTACATTCTGTTCAAAACTTTTGCCCGACGTTTCAAAGCAAGGTCTTTATTATTCAACGGAGAATAAACCGATGGAGCTTGAGGCAAACCTGCAATCAAAGCACATTCGGCAAGTGTCAAATCTTTCAACGGCTTATTGAAATAAGTTGCCGCCGCACCCGCCGCACCGTACGCTCCGGAGCCTAAATATACGTTGTTCAAATACATTTCAAGAATTTGGTCTTTTGTCAAAGATTTTTCAATTCTTGAAGCAATAATAATTTCTTTAATTTTTCTGTTAAAACTTCTTTCGTTAGAAAGGAATAAAATTCTTGCTAATTGTTGCGTAATGGTACTTGCACCTTGCACGGTTTTTCTTGCCGCAATATTTGCAACCGTTGAACGCACAATACCAAAAAGGTCATAGCCTTGGTGCTTATAAAAGTTTTTGTCTTCTGTCGCAATCAAAGCATTTACCAAATTTTTCGGAACATCTTTTATATGTGTCGGTTCAAATTTATAAGCCGTAAATGTCTTAATTAATTCACCGTCTTCGGAATATATTTGAGTAACCTGATTAGGCTTGAAGTTTTCCAAATTAGGAATAGGCGGTTGCGTCATTAAAAACAACTTTAACATTATTGCAAAAGCTAAACCGATTGCCACAATCGTGACCAACGAAGCTTTTATAAATGATAAAAAAGGATTATCTTTTTTTTGTTTACCTTTTTTTGTACCTTTTTTCTTTGCCATTTTCGTTCCTTATATGATAAAATTTTAATGTTTATTTCACTGTTATTCTACCATATACAAAAGAAAATGATGAAAGATTTTATAAAATCATTATATTGGGAATTTTTATCGTATTTTGTACCCGAAAAACAGGATTACAAAATCACGGGAGAGTGCAACAAATGCGGAAAATGTTGTCGCAGAATATATTCCGCCTATATGTATTCCGAAAAAGAATTTGAATTTATGAAAAAAATTTTCCCGTCCTACAAAATGTTTTACATTAAAGAAAAAGATGAAAACGGAAATTTTGTTTTTGCCTGCAAAAACATAGGCGATGACGGACTTTGCAAAATTTACGACAAGCGTCCGAGATTGTGCCGAAAATACCCGAAAAAGAAACTTTCTTTTTATGCCGAAATGCCCGACGGATGCGGATATAAGGTTATTAAAAAATCTTTTGACGATTATTTAAAAGATTGATTACCTTGAAAGTTTGGGGATTTTAATTCCGAAAATTGTTTCCAAATCAATTGAGTGTAAAACCGTGTCAATTAAGCCCGACGGAGTGATTTTCGGCAAACAACCCACAATTCCGACAACAGGAATGCCCGAATAAGCTTCAAGAAGAGCGGGAAGATTTTTCAAATTTAAATCGTCCGTTTTAACATATTTATTAATAACGATGCCTCGAACTCTGATACCGGCATGCTTTGCATAATCAATGGTCAATAAGGCTTTTTCAAAACTTTCGGTCGACTGTTCAACGACAAGCAAAATGTCGGTTTGTAAAGCTTGTGCAAAATCAATCGAACGCATATTTTCGGAATACGGAGTCAAAAGCCCGCCGCAAGATTCTACCATGACAATTTCAGACGTTTTTCTTAAAGTCAAAAAGTCTTTAACCAAAATTTCGGGCTGAATGTCCGTTTTTTCGTTCTTTGCCGCCAAATAAGGAAAAGCATCCGATTTTAATACATAAGAAACAACCGTGTTAAGATTTGGGTCAATTTTTTTGACAAATGTAATATCTTGCGAAGTCACAAATCCGTTTTGCACAAAAGCTCCCGTCTGTATCGGTTTATAATAACCGACGGAATAGCCCAAAGACTGCATCGTTGCAGATATACCTGCCGTTATTAAGGTCTTTCCCGAACCTTGTTTGTCTGAAACTACATATAAATTCATTTTTTCTTCCTAAAATAATTATACAAAAAATTTGAAAATTTAATATAGTCATATTATGTATTTTTTAAAAATTTTTATTATTATAAATGTATGAAACATTTTTTAACAATATTAATGATATTTTTCGGTTTACAAGTCAATGCGGTAACGTTTGACAAGTATTATCCCGATGAAACAATTCCCGAAAAGCCCATAATTATTAAAGCAGGGACACTTTTGAGGGTTGTAAATCTTCGGGGAATTAATTCTTTTGCAAACGATATCGGCGATGAATGTGAATTTATTAACGTCACCGATATGTTTATCGACGAATTTCTTGTATTTCCCAAAAACTCCCACGTTTACGGGGTTGTAGAGGATATCAGAGAACCGGTACAAGGAACTGATGCGTCAATTAAAATAAGACTTAACAAAATTGTTACACCTGACGGAGAAATTTCTTATTCAAGAACATATTATATCGACGGGCATATTGCAGGTGACGGAAACGATTATATCGGCGGCAAACAGACGAAACCCGCTTATTACAAGAGTGTTGCCCATTACACCGAAGGTTGGGAACCGATTTTGCAACTTCAACCGCTTAATATTTACAGTTTCGGCAAACACGTTCATCTTAAAACGGGAGATGAATATTTCGTAATAATTCAAAAAGATTTGAAAATAAATTAAAAATTATTTATAATGTAGGACGTACAAAAATAGGAGATATGGATATGAAAAAAAATAAAGTTACGGCTTTGGCAATCGCTCTTTCAATGACAGTATTACCAACCCTTGCGGCAAGCAATTTTTCTGTGACATCGGCAGCACCTGCGACACCCGCCGTATCTCAACAATATCAACAATATCAACAAGTACCTGTGACTCCGACGGCTAACGAACCGTTAAAAGGCAGTATCGTCGTTGTTCCGGCAGGCACAAGCGTAAACATTACAACTACAACAGTTTTAAGCTCGGAAACGGCATCATTGGGACAAGCTGTAAGTGCCGTTTTAACAAGCGATTTTTATTACAATAACATTTTGGTAGCTCCCGCAGGAAGTATGCTTCAAGGAAATGTAACTTATGCAAAAAAAGGTAACCGTGCAGGAATTAACGGGAAATTACAAGTAAGATTTACTCAAATCGTAACTTCAACAGGAAACATCATTCCGATATCAGCAATGATTAAAACAACTGACGGAACAGGTATTTTGGTTGCAGGAACGGCAAAAGAATCCGCTAAAGGATATGTTAAAGATGTCGGAGTCGGAGCAGGTGCTGGAGCTTTGGCAGGTCTTGTCGGAGGAGCAATTTCGGGCGGAAGTGTCGGACAAGGTGCAGCAATCGGAACTGCTATCGGCGGCGGCGTCGGACTTGCTAAATCATTATGGACAAAAGGTGTTGACGTCACAATTCCGGCTAATTCAACCGTTGAAATTACTATTGACCAACCCGTTACAGTCCACTCGGCTAACTAAATGTTAAGTAAGTTAAGCAATTTTGCAAGTTTTA
>CAZOGS010000123.1:0-5242 GCA_964579375.1 uncultured Muribaculaceae bacterium | reverse complement strand
ACGTGGCTTGTAAATGACGGATACAAATTTGAAACAGCCCCCGAAATAAAAGACATTTGCGGTTACAAGGCTTATTATATCGACAATTCAACATTATATTTAATTTCTCCAAACTGGCAGACGGAGCAGACGAAAGAATTATTAAATCTCCTCGGAAATAACGAATTTAATCTGAATACAATCATTATTTACGGCTATTCATTCAATTTTGAGTCGATGAAAGAGCTTGAAATAAATATAAAACAAAATTTAAGTAAAAACATCAATATAGAAAAACGGTACTGATGAAAATAAATTTAGAAGAATTGGAACATCAAGAAAAGGCTATAAGCTGTCTGTTGTCATCTTTTCCCGAATTGGAAGAAGCAAATACGACAATTTATTCAAACCCGTTAATCAAAAATGCCTGCAACAAAAATCAATTTATTGATATCAAAATGGAAACAGGAACGGGAAAAACATACGTATACACCCGCACAATGTATGAATTGCACAGGAGATACGGTTTTTATAAATTTGTTATTGTCGTGCCGAGTTTGGCAATAAAAGCAGGAACAAAAAATTTTATAACTTCCGATTACGCAAGACAACATTTTTCTAAGTTTTTTCCGAACGTAATGTTAGACCTGCAAGAGGTAAAAGCAGGTGATTTTGCCGTAAAAAAGGGACGAAGAAAAAACATTCCGCCCTCAATAATTCAATTTTGTGAAGCGACAAAGAACGAAAAGAACACTATTCAATGTTTGCTGATTAGCGATAAGGGATTTTTGGACAAAACGACAAGTGCCTTGTTTAAAACCGATTACGACCAAACGCTCAGCGGAAGTTGTTGCCCGATTGAAGCCGTAAAAAATTGCAATCCGATAGTTATCATTGACGAACCTCATCGGTTCAAGACAGAGGGTAAAACCTTTACAAATATCCTTGAAAAAATCAATCCGCAAATGATTATCAGGTTTGGAGCTACTTTTCCCCAAAAAATTAGTGGCAAAGGTGCAAATCAAATAACACGGACGGAATACTTTCAAAATATTCCGCAATTTGATTTAGGTGCTGTTGAAGCTTTCAATAACGACCTTGTAAAAGGTGTATCGGTTCAATTCCCCGAACTTGCGGAAAACGAACAAAATATTTATAAAGTAAAAAGTGTTACAAATAATTTGCTGACATTATCTTGCGGCAACAAAGAATGGGAAATAAAAGTCGGAGAAGACTTGAGCGATGTTGGTGGCGGCTTTGACGGCGATGTCACCTATTACGGAAATAAAAAGCTTTCTAACGATTTGGAACTCGAGACGGGCATGGAGCTTGTCGAGGGAATTTTTTCAAATTCTTATCAGGAACAATTAATTCAA
Source organism: uncultured Muribaculaceae bacterium (assembly GCA_964579375.1). Classification (GTDB taxonomy): domain Bacteria; phylum Cyanobacteriota; class Vampirovibrionia; order Gastranaerophilales; family Gastranaerophilaceae; genus RUG841. The sequence continues at coordinate 3,887 of CAZOGS010000123.1, read as the reverse complement.
CAGGCGATAGACGCACATTTTGAAAAGGAAATTGAAAATTTTCACCGAAACGGTTTTAAGATAAAAACAATTGCCCTGTTTTTCATTGATTCTATTGACAGCTATCGCAAGGGAAACGGCTGGTTGAAGCAAACTTTTGAAAGACTTTTGAACAAAAAATTAGATTGTTTGTTAAAAGAGTACGTTGAGGGCGAATATCATAATTATCTTACGGCAACAAAAAAGAACCTTTCAGGCTCTCACGGAGGATATTTTGCCAAAGATTGGGGCGAACCTGACGAAAGTGCAATTGCGGAAGAAGTGCAAGACATTTTGCACAAAGAACGGACTTTGCAGTTTAAAAAAGCAAACGGAGAATGGAATATCAGGAGATTTTTCTTTTCAAAATGGACTTTGCGAGAGGGTTGGGACAATCCGAACGTGTTTACGATTTGTAAATTACGCCGCTCGGGAAGTGAAATAAGCAAAATTCAGGAAGTCGGAAGAGGGTTGCGATTACCCGTTGATGAACAGGGCAATCGACTTTCGGGTAATTGGATGCTCAATTTCATTATCGGTTGGGACGAAAAAGAATTTGGCAAAAAGTTAGTGGCGGAAATTAACAAAGATGCAAATATTAAACTCAATAAAGAAAAACTGACAGACGAAATGATTTCTGCAATTTGTACAACCAAAAATATCGATGCAGAAACATTGTTGGAAAAATTGGATGAAGAAAATATTATAAAAAGAAATAATGACTTTAAAGAGGGCGGTTTTGACAAGCTCGTTGCTTTCTGCCCTCAAATTTTGCAATCAAATTTGAAAAATTCCAAGGTTATTACTCCGTTTTATGAAAAGAAAAATAAAATTAAACTCAGAAAAAATAATTGGAAAAAGATTGAAGAATTGTGGAAAAATATCTCAAAAAGATATATGTTGACGTTGGAACGCTTGAGTGAAGAAGAAATAACCGACTTGTTTAATCAAGTTTTGGAAAACGATGTTTTCGACACAAATGAATATATCACAACAAACATTCTTGAAACAAAAAAGGATAAACTTAATAACGAAATTTTTTACGATGAAATCTTTAAAGAAACCAAAAACATTACAAACTCAGGATGTATTTCTTACGGAAAATTTACCGCCCAAATTGCAAAAAGAACCTCTTTACCCATTCACATAATTCATTTTTGCCTGTGGAATAAATTATTATCCTTTTCAAAACAAAATCTCGACAAAAATGAGATAAATAATAAGTTAAACCATAAAAGCTTAGAAGCTATATGCGAAAAATGGAAAGAGCTTTTCGCCGAAACGTACGCAACGAGATATAAATATGACCCGTTAACATATAACGTTGACACATCAATTTACAAAAACGGTGACTTTGCAAACGAAATAGAACAAGGCTTAATCGGCTCGGTACGGGCAAACGACATCAAAGATGACGAAAGAAATTTGTATGAACAACCAATAGCTTTTGACAGCTCAATAGAACACGATGTCGAAAAACAATCAACACCGATGAAAATCAAGGTTTTTGGAAAACTTCCGAGAAAAGCCGTCAAAGTCCCGACTTATACCGGAGGTTCAACAACGCCTGATTTTATTTACGTAAGCGAAAATGGCGGAAATGCTTCTGTGACACTTTTGGTTGAAACAAAAGCAAAAGACTTGAGAATGAATGAAAAAAGAGCCGTAAAGGCTCAGGAACAAATGTTTAAAAACATTCCGAACGTAAAATGGGAACTCGTTCAAAATCCTGAAAAAATTTATGAAATATTGCGTAAATTATAAAAACACCTTAATTTTCAGACTTGAAACATTAATTTTAATTCACAATACGACTGTTCATCGTTTTAGTTTAGCAAATTTTTTACACAAAGCAAAAACAAAACCCTGAAGCAGTATTTGCATCAGGATTTTGCGTTTTTTAATTATTTATAAATCTCAAACTAACCGTTCAAAGCATCTTTTAACAATTTATTCAAAAGTTGCGGATCTGCTTTACCTTGAGTTGCTTTCATAGCTTGACCTACGAAGAAGCCAAACAATTTATCACGACCGCCACGGTATTGTTCAACTTGAGCGGGGTTATCGGCAACAATTTTTTCAACAATTGCTTTTAAAGCACCTTCATCAGAAATTGTGCTCAAACCTTGTTTTTCAACGATTTCTTTTGCACTTCCGCCGTCAGTCATCAACGTAACGATAATTTGCTTACCGATGTTATTTGAGATTGTGCCTTTTGCAACCAATCCGACCAATTCTGCAAAAGAGTCAGTCGTCAATTTTGTTTCGTTGATTGTAATATGTTCTTTTTTCAAGTGAGCCGTAACTTCTTTCATGAGGAAGTTATTTGCGATTTTTGCATCAGCCCCCAATTCAAGGACTTTATCGTAGAAAAGAGCCGTTTCCATTTGTTCAACAATAACATTTGCATCATATTCGGAAAGTCCGAGTTCTTGATATCTTGCACGTTTTTGGGCAGGAAGTTCGGGCATTTTTTCTCTGATTGAGTTTACCCATTCATCGGAAATTTCAAGAGGCATCAAATCGGGTTCGGGGAAATATCTGTAATCGTGAGCATCTTCTTTGCCACGCATAGAACGTGTTTCGCCGTAATTATCATCCCAAAGTCTTGTTTCTTGAATGACTTTTCCGCCTTCTTCAATAATTTCGATTTGTCTGTCGACTTCGTATTCAATTGCTCTTTGCAAAGCACGGAAACTGTTAACATTTTTGATTTCCGCACGAGTACCGAATTCTTCTTGACCTATGGGGCGAACCGAAATGTTTGCGTCACATCTCATCGAACCTTCTTCGAGGTTTCCGTCACAAACGCCGATGTATCTAAGGATTGTACGAAGCTCTTCCATATAAGCACGAGCTTCATCCGAAGAACGCATATCCGGCTCGGATACGATTTCCAAAAGCGGAGTACCGGCTCTGTTTAAGTCAACCAAAGAATATTTTGAATCAGCAATCCCTGAAGCTCCTGCGTGAACAAGTTTTCCTGCATCTTCTTCAAGGTGAGCTCTTGTAATACCTATTCTTTTGCCTTGAATGTCAATATGACCGTTTACACAAATCGGCTCGTCATATTGAGAAATTTGGTAGCCTTTCGGAAGGTCTGCGTAAAAATATTGTTTTCTGTCAAATTTACAACGATGAGGGATTGAACAGTTAAGAGCAAGCCCCGTTAAGATACCCATATTAACACATTCTTTGTTTAATACGGGCAAAACCCCCGGCATACCGAGCGTAATTGCACTGATTTCGGTATTTTGTTCCTGTCCGAAGTCAGTACCGTCAGGTGCAAATATTTTTGATTTAGTTTTTAATTGTGCGTGAACTTCAAGTCCGACAACCGTTTCATATTTTTTTCTTAATTCTTCCATTGAAGGCATTTTATTTCTTCCTTTATCATTATATTTGTCAAAATAATAACACAAATATTCAGGTTGATAAAATCAAAAAAAACATTAATCATATGAATATGAAGAAAATTTTTACTTTTTTATCAATTTTTTTAGTTTTAATTGGCGGGCAAATTTCAACTGCGACGACTCTGACGGGAGGAATTTCGGCAAGCGACAGAGTGCCGAGCGGATTTTTCGGAACGTGGAAAGTCGTTGCGGTCAGGACGAATACGACAAACACGGAAATGTTTGCCCCATCGTCGGTTGAGATATGGAACTTATCAAAACAAAATGACGTCATAACATTAACAAACCCGATTTCAGGTGCAAGTGCTTCAATTACAGTAAAAGATGCGACATCAGATACATTTACTTTCCAAAGAGTAACAGGCGACAGTGCAGAGTCAGTAACTGAAACGGCAAAGTTAATTTTAAACGGCACAAATTTTACAGGTTCTGATACAATGGTTGTACGAACCC
>CAZOGS010000122.1:0-5246 GCA_964579375.1 uncultured Muribaculaceae bacterium | reverse complement strand
GCTGACAGAGCGGCTTTGAACGCAGTAAAATTAACTGCTCCGTTCAGACCGTTGCCCGCAGAATACAGAGAAAGCTCCGTAGATATTCAATTTACGTTTGATTACAACGTATTTGGTGCACAAAGAAGATAATCGATAAATACAGAAAGAGGAAATAAAAAATGGAACTTTTATTACATTCAATTGAAATGGACTGGCCGGTACTTTTACCGATTTTGATTTGTTCAATTTTAACATTAGCGGTTGCTATTAACCGATTTGTATTCTTTAACAAGAACAAAAGAGATGTAGTCGCATACATTCCGAGACTTCAAAAGGAACTTGCAAAAAACAACTTAGACGGAGCAAATGACATTAGCCAACAAATGGGCGGAGTTACAGGCGAAGTTGTTGAAGAAGCGGTAAGAATTTTTTCGGAACAAAAGAAAGGATTTTCACGTTCGTTTGATATTGCTGCAGCACTTGCAACAAGAAAGCTCGAACATCATTTAACAATTCTTGCAACAATCGGCGGTGTTTGCCCGTTCTTAGGTTTGTTCGGAACAGTTGTAAGAATTTTGTACACATTCCAAGACTTAGCACAAGCAGGTAACCAATCCGCAGCGGTTGCATACGGTATCGGTTCGGCGTTGATTGCAACGGCTTTCGGTTTGGGCGTAGCTATTGTTGCGGTTATTCTTTACAACTATTTCCAATCAAAAGTTGCAAGATATGACGACGACTTCCAACTTATCAAGTTGTTATTCCTTTCATTTGCAGATTCTGAAGAAGAAACAAATGCAGGTTTTCAACAAAACGTAGCACTTTAATAACGGACAAGACCAATGGCAATTAAGACAACAAATTCAAAGAAAAGAGCCGTGTTTTCGGAGATTAACATTACTCCGTTGACCGACATTTTCCTTGTACTTTTAATCATAATGATGGTTGTTGCTCCGACTTTTCAATCCGACAACGCAAGTATTAACGTGCCGGAAATCAACAGCGGTTTGACGGTTGAAGAAAAAGCCGCAACGGTGTCAATTACGAAGGACGGCGATATGTATTTGAACGGACAGCCGATTGCACTTGAACAATTGACACAGGCACTTGCAGACTTAAAACCTTCGCTCAAGAAGGCAGAAGTCCTTGTAAAAGCCGATACGGCGGCAAAAAGCCGTGACATCATGCAGGTTATGCGTGCCGCAAAAGAAGCGGAATACGAAAAATTAACCGTAGCCGGTGAACCGTTAAGCAGAAAAGAGCAAAAAAAGTTAGAACAACAAAACAAAAACGATGAAAATATGGCGGGAATGCCCGTTTCCGAAGAAACGGTACAGATAAACGTAACCAATGTTTCTGACCAACAAACGGCAAACAGTGACAGACCTTACGCAGAGAAACCCGCTGTTCAAAAATCTTCAAAATCCGGTTATGCAACGGATTGGGAGGAATAATGGCAAAAAGAAAAGTATTTAATGAAATTAACATCACACCGTTAACGGATATTTTCCTTGTACTTTTGATTATAATGATGGTAATTGCACCGTTATTGGATCAACAAGGTTTATCGCTTATTGTTCCCGAAAATGTTGAAGAACAAAAGCAGCAAATTGAGGACAAAAAGACAATAACGGTATTTATTGACGATGAGGACAAATTCTTCATTAATGACGAAGAAATTCCTGCGGACAAGCTTGAGTTGACGATAAAAGAGCTTGCAAAAACCAACACTGACGGCGTAGTTATTCAAACGAGCGATGAAACTACAAACGGAGCGATGGTTAAGGTTATGGATTCCGCAAGAAACGTCGGAGTCACGGCAATTTCCGTTGCTGAAATATAGTTCTGTATTTATCAAAAAAAAGAGGTTTTTCTTAGCGAAAAGCCTCTTTTTATTTATCGTATTTGCTCAGAATTATTGAACAATTATGTTCCAAGTTGTATTTTTCACCTGTTCAATTGTATCGAACGGAGTGACTTTTTTCTTTTGTTGAATGTAATTGGCGAGCTCGTCTTGAATAGACATCAAAACGTCTTTATCCTTCGGAGAGGCAATCCAAATTGCATCATCTTCAGTCAAACCGGTTGCTTCTTTAAAACCGTGTGAACCCGCAATTCTAAAGGAATTCATAACAACTCTTATCGGCTCTTTCATCGTTTTCAAATCTTGACCGTTAATTGTTGCACTGACGACTCGTTGACCTTCGGGTTTTGTGAGGTCAAATGTATAGTCAATTCCGAAGAACGTATCTGTACCGTGCAAAGATGCATCGGGCTTGATTTTCGGGTTGCCGTTTTCGTCAATCATAAGTTTGTTTGCGGTTGCATTGAGCCAAGCGTAAAGCTGTTCGGGAGTCATATCAGCCAAGCAAATCATGTTGTTTCCAAACTTATACAACAAAGCAAGATTGAGGATTGACACCGTGTCACCGTCTTTTGGAACGTATTCGATTTTATTGTCGGAATTTGTTGCAAGACAAGAACTTGTAATGGAAACTGTTGCTCCTTTTACTTCGGGATTTTGCCAAGAAGCCCAAATTTGCACTTTGTGGATTAAATTGTTGACTTCGGTTTGTTTTAAGACCAAATCGTTATTTGTTTTACCTTGAACTTCCGAGGTAATTTTATTCCAACCGCCCGCAAATTTTCCGAGGGGGTTTTCAGCCCACGCAAGGGTTTCTTTGTACCAAGGTGTTACCGTTTTTTCAAGTTTTTTATCGTTTTTATAATCTGCCAATTTTGCCGCAGTTGAAACAATTGAAAAATCGGTTATGTTATTTTTTCTGTCAAAATCGACCGTAAAGACGCTTTTTGTAACGGTTGAACATCCGCCGTTTACGATGTAAATTTCTTTACCGTCTTTATTTTTAATTTTTTCGATGTTGGGTTGATGGTCGTGACCGTAGATGAACATATCGACATCTTTGGTATTTTGAGCACCCGCAACGATTTGCGATTCCATCGAAAAGCCTTTAATTTCGGTATTTGTATCGTTTGATTTACCGCTGTGAGCAGATACGATAATTACATCGGCAAGATTTTTTTCCTTAATTTTTGCAACCCATTTGTCGATTTCATTTTCCAAAAGCCCCTGAGGATTATCAAGACTGCGGAATTGTTGATTAGGGTAGTTTGTCGATTTATCCCAATTTTCGTTATTTGCGTTGCCGAAACCGATTATGGCAACTCTGACTTTTTTGTTTTTGTCAAATTTTACGGTTTTAATTACATAGGGTTGATAAAAAGGAGCACCTTTTTTTACGAACACACCGTTTGCGTTTTTACCGTCTTCTTTTAGGACAATGTTTGCTCCGAGTGTGGCAATACCCGCTTGATTTGCAAATTCCAACTGCGGATTGCGTTGAGAGGGTGTGTAGTTAAATTCGTGGTTTCCCATTACCCAAACATCGTAACCGATATATTTAAGAGCGGTAATCATCGGGTTTTCCTGCTCGGGCTTTTGTGTCAAAGCGTATTGCGAAACAAGCGTACCTTGCAAAACATCTCCGTTATCGACCAAAATAATTTTGTCTTTTCCAAACTTTTCTCTTTCTTGTTTAACGACCGTTGCGACTTTCAGCATGGAATTTGGGACGGGCTTTTGAGTCGAAACATCTTTTGCAGTGGCACGACCGTGCATATCAGTTGTGGAAAGAACTTCAAACTGATAAACTTTTGCCAAAGCAAAAGAACAGGTCATTCCGTACAAAGCAGCCGTTAATAAAGATAATGTCAAAACCTTTTTCATAAAATAACTCCTTATTACAACTTAATGTCAGATATGATTTTTTATAACAGAAATAAAATTAAAAAAAAAGCAAGAATATTTTGTTGAAAAATCTCAGTCAAGGGATAAAATAATTTTGAACAGATAACGGAAGTTGAAAATGAAGAGAATACCGATAGTTGAAATAATTTTAGTGGTTTTGGGTTCACTATTGTATTTTGCGGCAAATTTACAGCGTGTTGCCGTTCCGGGGGCAGTTTTTACGCTTTTGCAAAACGACTTGAAAACGACTGCACAGAGCATCGCTTCGTTAGGCTCATATTTTATGTACGTTTATGCAATAAGCCAACTCGTTGTGGGACTTTTGATAGCAAGATACGGCGGAATTAAAGTTATTACTTTCGGTTCGGTTTTATTTTTTGCGGGAAGCTTATTGTTCCCGATTGCTCAAACGTTGCCGTTACTATATTTCAGCAGGGTTTTAATCGGCGTCGGCTCGGCAAGTTTTTATTTGGCACTCATTGCGGAAACGAAAAAAATCGTTCCTCACAAAAATTTCGGAGTGGTTCTTTCCATCGTTTTATTGGTCGGCTTTTTGGGAGGAATTGTTGCCAATGCACCGCTTGTTGTTTGTATTAACAAATTAGGTTGGAGAGAAACTTTTTTGATAACGGGTATTGCAACAACTTTTATAGCAATTCTTTATGCGATTATCGGCAAATTTACCGCAAAAGAACCCGAAAATAAAAGCGTAAAATTCGACCTTTCGTCATTCAAGGCGGTTTTTTCGGACAGGAAGAACAATGTTCTTTATACTTTTTCTTTCATAAATTACGGTCTTTATTACGTGATACAAACGGTTATCGGCAAAAAATTTCTTGAAGATTTTTGTTTGATTTCAGATATCAAAGCGGCATCGGTTTTGTCGATAATGGGTGCAATGTACGCCTTTGCGGGCTCTATCATTGCTTTTATGAGCAAAATGGCTGTTTCAAGACGGGTTATTTTTATGAAAATAGCATCGTTTAATACATTGTTCAGTTTTACGGCAATTTTGATATGCCTTTTTGCTGATTTTAAAGACCCGTTTATTCCGAGTTTTTTGTTCTGCTCTCTCGCTTTTTGGGGAAGCCTTTCGCCGATACTTGTACCGTTTTTGCACGACATTAACAACTCAAAAATTGCGGGAACGGCTGTCAGCATATTAACTTGCGGATTTTGCATAACCGTCGGTATTTTGGGCAACGTTATAGGATTTTGCCTCGACTTGTTCAAAAATCACCCGTCACTTAATTTACCGATTTTCAACGGAAACGGTGCGTACATTTCTATTTTTGCCTTCGGCTTAATGCTTGCTGTCATTGCTCTTGTTCATGTTTTCAAGATTGAAGAAAGCGATAAGACAAAACGGATTTTGGCACATTTGCAATACCTTGAAAATGCACATGTTGAGAAACACGGAGAAAAAGAAGACTTATCTCACCAATCTTATCACGTCTGATTTTTTTACTGTTATTCAGAGCGGTGCAAATAATCC
>CAZOGS010000121.1:0-5424 GCA_964579375.1 uncultured Muribaculaceae bacterium | reverse complement strand
AACCTGCTTCCGTCAATGTAGTTGCATCGGCAACCGCAAACGGTACATCAAGCATCTTCGCCAATGTTTGAGCAAGCAAAGTTTTTCCGCTTCCTGTCGGACCTACAAGCAAAATGTTGCTCTTATAAATTTCAACATCGTTCTTGCTGTCAGACATTGCATTGTGTGCAAGTCTTTTGTAATGGTTATAAACAGCTACCGAAAGAACCTTTTTCGCATCATCCTGTCCGATAATGTATTGGTCAAGATATGCCTTTATTTCGTGAGGTTTCGGAATATCTTTCAATTCTTCCTTTGTTTCACTGTCATTGCTTTCTTTGCTGTCTTTGTCTTTTGTATCTAAAAATTCTTCGTCTAAAATTTCATTACAAAGTTCGACACATTCATCACAAATATAAACTTCAGGCCCTGCAATTAATTTTTTGACCTGATCTTGAGTTTTTCCACAGAACGAACACTTTAAACGAGTGTCATCATGATTAGCCATTGTTGATTAAATCTCCTCTTTAATAAACGGGTTCGGCGGTTGATTTACAACCGCCACAAAATCCGTCTACTATTTCTTTTCGCTCATTGTTACAACTTTATCAATCATACCGTATTCGAGTGCTTCAGCAGGAGTCATGATGTAATCTCTGTCTGTATCTTTTTCGATTTTTGATAATGATTGTCCTGTATTTTTTGCAAGAATTTCATTCAATGTCTTTTTAATTCTGCAAATTTCTGCTGCTTGAATTTCAATATCTGTTGCTTGACCTTGTGCTCCGCCTAAAGGTTGGTGAATTAACACTCTCGAGTGAGGAAGTGCCATTCTTTTTCCCGGAGTACCTGCTGCCAAAAGGAATGCTCCCATTGATGCAGCTTGTCCCAAACAAATAGTTGAAACATCCGCTCTGATATGTTGCATTGTATCAAATATTGCTAAACCTGCCGTTACACTTCCTCCGGGTGAGTTGATGTATAACATAATATCTTTTTCCGGATTTTCGCTGTCTAATAACAACAATTGTGCAACTATAAGGTTTGCTACCATATCATCAATTTGAGTTCCGAGAAAAATAATTCTTTCTCTCAATAATCTTGAGAAAATGTCAAATGATCTTTCTCCTCTGCTCGATTGTTCAATTACGACCGGTACAAAACTCATTTTTTTCTCCTGTTTTCTTATTTAGAACTGACATTTGCGTTGTCCAAAAGGAATTGTGTTACCTTTTGTCCCATAATTTGTTGGTTTAATGAGTAGAACAAATTAGGATTTTGTTGGAGTTCTTTTACGATTTCTTCGGGAGAAGTTCCGTAAAGTCTTGAAATTTCCATCATTTTTCCTTCAATGTCTGCTCCTTCAACCTTGATGCCTTCGTTCTTCGCAATTTCACCGATAATTAAAGCTGTCTTAATTCTCTTTTCAGCTTCTGCTCTCATTTCAGCGTCAAAAGAATTTCCGCCTTCTTGCTTCATAAGGTCTTCAAAATTTTGACCTTGAAGTTCTGCTCTTTGCTTCATTTCGTTCATCATTGCTCCGACTTCTCGGTTAATCATTGAATCTTGAATTTTCATTTCAGTTTCAGCAAGGAGTCTGTCAAAAATAACGATAGTTGCTCTCTTATCATTTTCTGCTTTTTCTGAAGATTGCAAATATGTGTTGATGTCTTCCTTAAGTCCGTCAACTGTTTCAAACTTACCTGCTCCGACTTTCTTTGCAAGTTCGTCATCCAATTCGGGCAAAATTCTTTCTTTGATTTCATTTAATTTGATTTTAAATTCTGCATCCTTACCCTTGATTTTTTCATCGTGGTATTCTTCGGGGAATTTTACTTGGATAGTAAATTCAGAACCGATTTCTTTTCCGACTAATTGTTCTGCAAATCCGGGGATGAAGTTGCTGTGAGCTAAATCAAGCATATAGCCTTTTGCGGCTCCGCCTTGGATTGCTTCACCGTCAACAAAACCTTCAAAGTCAATATTTACAAAGTCTTTGTCTGTTGAAACTCTGCCTTCAACTTTTTCAAGTTTTGAATATCTTTCTCTGATTGTTTCAATTTCTTTATCCATTGCATCTTCAGGTTGTTTGAAAATGTCAATTTTTACTTCTGTTCCTTTGTATTCGGGCAAAGTAAATTCGGGACGAAGCTCAACCTTCGCTTTTGCCGTCAATGAACCGTCTTCTTCAAACTTGAAGAAATCAAGTGAAGGATCGGTAATTGTATCCAAATTATTTGATTTAATTGTTTCCGTGAAAAGTTTCGGCAAAATTGCATCCAAAACATCTCTTTGAATATATTCAACACCAACGTGCTTTTCAACGATTTTTTGAGGTGCTTTACCTTTTCTAAATCCGGGGATATTCACATATTGTGCAACTCTTTTGCATGCTCTGTCGTATGCTGTTTTTACTTCGTTTGCATCAACTTTAATATCCATTAATACTTCGTTATTTTCATTTCTTTCTAAATTCACACTCATCTTTTTGACCTTTACTGTAATAACTGTGAACATTATAGAACAAACATACACAAAAGAAAAATGATTTTATAAATCCAATCATCATAAGCCTTTTGGGCTTTTTTGTCATAAAAAGAATTTTAACCGTCAACAAGGCTAAATAATTTAGTAAGACTAAAGCATAAAAGGGTTTTTATCTGTTTGCGAATAAAAACAGCCTTTTTGTTGAATGATAAAATTCGAGAACGAATTTATCATATCAATACCATACACTCTGTTCTTCTTTTACTCGGTTGCTCACTCCCTTTTGCTTTCCGCAAAAGGGTTTTCTTAATTTTTATCAAGGTTTCTATATCCCTGTCAGCATTGAAAGTTCATAAACTTCTTCGTCAAAAATTTCCGCAACCGCTTCATTTGTAATTTTTCCGTTATATGTCAACACGCCCGAAACAAGCTCTTTGCAATCCATTAAGGCATAAATAACATCTTTATTCGAAACAATCGGAATAACATATTTTGACAAAATTCCCGACATTGCAGAAGCAACCGTATTTGCCGCCAAAGAAGCGATATCAGGTGCAGAGAAATAAAATATTCCGTCTTTTTCACAAATCGGATTATTAATATCCGTTACCGTATCAAAAGTTTCCACAACCGTATTTCCCGATGCAAGTCCGGCATCAATAATCAAACAGCCTTTTTTCATTTTGCTGACAATATCCGCCGTAACAACAGGCATGTTGAACGGGTTGTTTTTAACCGAACAAATCAAAAAGTCCGTGTCCGATAACAGTTTTTCAAGGTTTTCCGAATTTACAAAATATGTTTTTACTCCTAAGTCATCCGATATTTTTTTAAGAGCGTTATATTTTATGTCTAAAACAGAAACGTCCGCTCCGAGTGCGATTGCGGATTTTGCGGCACTGTAACCAGCAACTCCTGCTCCGATTATCGTAACTTTTAACGGTGCAACCCCGATTGCTCCGCCGAGCAAAGCTCCGCCGATATATTTTTGAGCAAAATTTTCACAAACTCTGACCAAAGTCCGTCCGACAATTTCCGAGCCGATTTCGATAAACGGATAAGTTCCTTTTAAATCGATAATGTTTGAGTAACTGATTGTTGTGATTTTTTTCTCGGTAATCGTTTCCATCAGTGCGTTTTTGTCTGTATATTTGAAAAATGCAAAAATAATCTGATTTTCTTTTAAAAGGTCATATTCGTCAGACAACGGAGGGTTTATTTTTATAATAACATCCGATTGCGAATAAACTTCTTCCGCAGTATTAACAACTTCCGCACCGTATTTTTTGTAATCATTGTCCTTATATCCTGCAGGGACGGCAAAATTTTTCTGAATTAATACCTTATGACCCAACGAGGTTAAAGTTTTAACCAAATCGGGGGTCAGTGCGATTTTCTTCTCATCTTTTTTAATTTCTGCAGGAGCACCTATAATCATTTTAAAAAATCCTCTTTAACTTGTTGACGACACTGAGAAACGGCTTCTTCAATTTCATTGATAATCAATTTTGCCGCCGCAACGGGATTATCATGAGATGTAATCGGTCTGCCGATAATCATATAATCTACACCCGCCTTAATGGCTTCTGACGGGGTTACAACTCGAAGTTGATCATTTACAACCGACCACGACGGACGAACGGCAGGACACATAATTATAAAATCTTCACCTAATTCTTTTCTTATTCTGACAGCCTCAGATGCCGATGCGATAACTCCGTCCATTTCGTTATCTTTTGCTATTTTCGCAAGATGAAGGCTGTATTCTTCAATGTTTGCGGAAACATTCAATTCTTCCGTAAGAGTTTTCTGACCGAAGCTCGAAAGCGTTGTTACCGCTAAAATTGTCGGCTTTGGTACGCCCAATTTTTTTGCAACTTCTCTTGTGAGCTTGACGGTTGTAAGCATCATTTTAGAACCGCCAACTGCAGTTACGTTGAAAAAATTAACACCCCGTTTGACTAAATTCGCTGCGGCTTTTGCCGTTGTATAGGGAATATCATTAAATTTTGCATCAAAAAACACCTTCGCACCGTGTTTTTTTATCATTTCGGCAGATTGGTAATAACCGCAAGCCACTGCAAGCTGAATACCAATCTTAAAATAACCGACATAATTTTTTAACATCACAACATAACGTTCAGCTTCCTCGATAGAATCGCAATCCAAAGCTAATACGATTCTGTCTTTTGCAAAAATCGGCTTTTTAACAACCATAACTATCCTCTTTTTCATTACGAAAAACATGTTAACACATCATGCCAACATGTTTCAAGATTTTATATAAAATATTTAGACTCAATCTCTATGCAAACTCATTTGCAAATTCTTTAGCAAGAACACATGCCTTTTCGTAAGCAAACTCCTCACCGGATGCAGATAATCTATCCAAAGCTTTTTCGAAAAATGTATCACACTTTTGCAAAAATTCGGGCGACTGTTTCAAACAAAAATCGATATCCGTTTGAACACTGTCCGGTTTTGAAACTTGAGATTTGCCCAAAATGCCGGTATCCGGCGGAAGTTCGCAAATTTGTTCTTTTGCAACTTCTTTTTGAGGCTGAACATCTGCCGCTTTGTTCAAGTTTGATGAAATCGAAACTATATGAATATTGTTGTTAATTTCGTTCATTTTGACTCCGTAATCAATATATTACATCAGCTCCAAAACTTAGTTATAAATTTTTTTGTTAGTTTGACTTAAGTTTTTCTCTTTTTGTATTGGACTATGGCGGAGAAATGGCTGTTTACAAGGCTTTTAGTCGTTTTACATTTCTTTACATTTGTTTGCAAGAAAAATCTCTTTACTTTTAAAGATTTTTAATTTAATATATAGGAGCAAGACCGACGTAAGCAAAATGAAACCAATAAGGAAGAGTGCCGGAGTGGTTGATCGGGCCGGTCTTGAAAACCGTTGAACCCGCAAGGGTTCCGTGGGTTCGAATCCCACCTCTTCCT
>CAZOGS010000120.1:0-5431 GCA_964579375.1 uncultured Muribaculaceae bacterium | reverse complement strand
TTCGGGATTTTCTCTTATTAATTTAATATCAAGCATAATTTACCTCACTTTGTATTTTGATTTTATAAAAAATATATAAAAATTGAAAGTGTTTTTTTTGTTATTGACAAAAAAAATCAATAACTATAAAGTTTTTAGTATGAAGATTTTGTTAAATATTGTCATTAAAGTATTATTAATTCTCGGTTCTTTTCTGATGTTGGATTTTATATATTCGCTTGTTTCTTATAATTTACTTGTTAACAAGTATTCTAAAGAATATAAAACAAAAGAAGAAAAACAATTTTTTTATGAAAATATAAAACCGAAGTATAGATATTTTCGTAAAGTAAGGCATTTAAAACATTTCTTCAAAGACTATGATTTTCTTGATTTTAAAGGAAATAAAGAAGATAAGTCGATTATTTTGTTTGGCTGTTCATTTGCATACGGTGCTTTTTTGGAAGATTCTGACACTTTTGCATATAAGTTATCGATGCAAACCGGAAGAACGGTTTATAAGAGAGCACTTTGTACAATGGGGTTTGGACAGATGCTTTATCTTTCGGAAAGTGAAACTCTCTATAATTCTTTAAATGACAAACCCGAATATGCAATATATGTTTATATCCCCGACCATTTGTTCAGAAGTTGTCACTATAAATACGGTGTTTCTTCTGATTACGGCGATAACTACTATTTGTCTTATGTCTTAAAAAGCGGAAAATTGGAAGAAAAAACGCCATTTATTAATTATTTAAACAGTATGTCGATATTCCACGATATATCTAAGAACATTTTTTGTTCTTACAAAAATTATGCAACAAATGAAAAAGAAAATTTCGACTTTATCAAAGCTCATTTCACTAAAGCAAAAAATAATTTGCAAAAAGTTTACCCTAATTTAAAATTTGTAATAATCAAATATGCTTTCAATGACAATAATCCTGATTTTTATGATAAAGATTCAAGTGAATACGCAAATATGATTTCTTTTAACTCAAAACGTTGGAAAGAATTGGAAGATGAAGGATTTATCGTTCTTGATGTTAAAAAGTTGACGGGAATAGATGTTAATGATGAAAAATATCAACTTCCTGACAAACACCCTAACGCTAAAGCGTGGGATATAATAACACCAAAAGTTATCGATGCTTTAAAATTATAAAAATTTATATTTTTGTGCAAAAATATTCTTGTGCAAACAAACTTAAATATTTTTTTGAATTGGTGCAAACGGAGTCTAATTTGTCTAAATCTTTCAATAAGAAAATTTTATTTGTCGGAATGCCTGATATGGCTCTGATTTGCCTTGCAAAACTCGTTGCGGAACTCGTAAACATTGTCGGATGCGTACCTCCGCCGAAAAATGACAATACATACAATCTTTTTTGCGATTTTGCCGACAAGCTTGGTTTAAAAATAATCAGCTACGATAAGTCGTTTCTTGATGAGGAATTTATCAGTGAAATAAAATCTCTCTCCCCCGATTTAGGAATTGTTTGCTCTTACTGCAAGCTCTTGCCGAAAGAATTTTTGGATATCCCAAAAGACGGATTTATCAATGTTCATCCGTCGTTGTTGCCAAAATATCGTGGCGGAAATCCATACTCTCACGTGATTATCAACGGAGAAAAAGAAACGGGTGTCACGCTTCATTATATGGATGAGCACTTTGATACCGGCGATATAATAAAACAAGAAAAAGTCGAAATTTTCGATACAGACACTATGGGAACGGTCTTTAATCGATTAAATTTTTTAAGTGCGGACATGCTTTTGCGATTTTTGATAAAATATGAAAATGGTGAAAAAATTGTAGGTGTTCCTCAGCCGCAGGGCGATTTTGTTAAAGCTCCTTCAATTAAACCTACAAGTGAAGATGTTTTAATTAATTGGAATAAACCCGCTGTTGAAATAGACAGATTTATAAGAGCTTTAAATCCGTTCATCAATGCAGGTACAAGATATCGGCAGAATTATCTCAAAATCCACACTGCATATATCGAAAATCGTGACAGCGGATTTTATCCCGGTACAATTGTTTCCACGGATGGTGACCTCGGTGTCGCAACAAAAAAAGGAATTATACATATTACTGTCTTGCAAGCAGGTTCGTATTTTATCGGCGAAGCAAGCGAATTTATTAAATTATCAAATTGTAAAATCGGAGAAATACTCGAATAATGGATGAATTGAAATTTTTAACGGCAGGTATGCCCCTCTCTACTGAAGGAAAAGGATATAAAAATGCTTTTAAAAAGCTGAATGACCTTAATTTAGACGGGCTCGAGGTAGAATTTGTACATGGTGTAAGAATTAACACTGATAGTGTTATTGATATTAAGCAGGCTGTTTCGGATGGATTCTGCGTTACTTGTCATGGACCTTTTTATATTAACTTGAATGCAAAAGAACCGGAAAAAGTTGAAGCAAGTGTTAACAGAATACTTGAAACAGCAAGAACCGCAAAACAATTCGGCGGATATTCAATAACTTATCACGCCGCATATTATATGGGAAATGATAGAAATGTCGTTTTTGACCGTGTTGCAAAACAAACAGAGATTATTACAAATATTTTAAAAGAAGAAGATAATGATATTTTTGTTCGTCCCGAAACGACGGGAAAAGGTACTCAATGGGGCGATATTGAAGAAATTGTCACTCTTTCTTCCATGTTCGACAGAGTTCTTCCTTGTGTCGATTTTTCCCACCTTCATGCCCGTTCCGGCGGTGAGTTCAATACTTACGATGAATTTTGCAAGGTCTTTGAGTTAATCGGAAATAAATTGGGCGATTTTGCTCTTAAGAATTTTCATGCTCATGTTGCAGGTATTGAATATACGGCAAAAGGCGAAAAAAAACACTTAAACCTTCAAGAAAGTGATATGAATTACAAAGATTTACTTAAAGCTTTCAAATCATTCGATGTGAAAGGTTTAATTATTAGTGAAAGTCCGAACATTGAAGGTGATGCAAAATTAATGAAAGATTATTATTTATCTCTTTAATACAAATAGTGTTTTGCATTTAAAACACAAATGACACTATTTGTGTCTTTTGTTTTACTATGCGTAAGATGTAATCTTTGCAACGAATATCACTATTGGTGTTTTTTTGCTAATTCTAAAGTATTTTGTATCAACATTGCAACTGTCATCGGACCGACGCCTTTGGGAACAGGTGTTATGAATGATGTTTTCGGTGCTACTGTTTCAAAATCGACATCTCCTGACAATTTTCCGTTAATTCTTGAAATTCCGACATCAATAATGATGACACCATCTTTGACCATATCTCCCGTGAGAAATTTTGGTTTTCCTGTTGCAACGACGATTAAATCGGCATTTTTTGTAAAATCTTTAAGATTTTTAGTTTTTGAATGTGCGGTTGTAACGGTTGCATTTCTTTGGAGGAGCAGTTGTGAAATCGGCTTGCCTACTATATTCGAACGTCCTATGACGAGTGCATTAAGCCCCTCAAGTTGAATTTTATATTCATCTAACAATCTGATTATGCCTTTGGGGGTGCAGGCAACAGAGGCAGGCATTTGTCCCGTAAACATTTTTCCTGCGTTTGCATAGTGAAAGCCGTCTGCATCTTTGTCGGGAGAAATTCTGTTCAAAATTTTTTCAGTATCTAAGTGGTTAGGTATGGGAAGTTGAACGAGAATTGCATCGACATTTGAGTTTTGATTAAGTTCATCGATTTTAGAGAGCATTTCGTTTTCTGTAACATTAGGTTCAAATTCAATTGTTATGGAATTTATCCCTGTTTTTTCGCATGCTTTTTGTTTGTTTCTAACATAGACAGAGCCTGCTTCATTATCTTTTGTGATAATTACGGCTAAAGTCGGCTTACGGTTTAGCTTTTCGACTTCTGTTTTTATTTTTTCATAGATTTTTTCCGAAAGTGTTTTTCCGTCCATTATTACAGTCATGACAGGTCACCTCTCGGGATATTTAATCGATAGTAAAATTGTTTAATTGCATTTTTGACTATTTCTGAATTTTTTTCCCCTGTTGCATTTTCGAGTGTTTCATCTTTTGGAATTACACCCAAAACGGACAGATTATTTTCTTCTGAAAGTTTGAATGAAATTTCGTTACTATTTCCTGTAACTGCATTTAAAAGTACACCCATTTGACC
Source organism: uncultured Muribaculaceae bacterium (assembly GCA_964579375.1). Classification (GTDB taxonomy): domain Bacteria; phylum Cyanobacteriota; class Vampirovibrionia; order Gastranaerophilales; family Gastranaerophilaceae; genus RUG841. Next base: position 1,300 of record CAZOGS010000120.1, on the reverse strand, counting down.
GTCAGCGGCATATTTTGCCGAATATTCTTCAATTCTTCCTGCAAGTTTTGCGGATTCTTCGGTCGGTCTTGTAACGATTAGAGTGATATCAATCGGGATATCAACGAGTTGATATAAATATTTCAAATCAAATTCACAATCAAAAATGACGATATCGTATCGATTAATCAATTTTACGAGGGCGTCATTTATTTGTTTTGTAATGGGGCAGCGGCAGTCTTTTGAGGCAGAAAGCCATGAAACTATTAAATCCGTATTATCGTCAATCGGTTCAATAATATCTTCCAAAGCCCATTCAATATATTCTTGTTTTGACATATTGTCCGGTATACCTGTTTTGTACTCGTGTTTTCCGCTTCTTATGCCGTAAATCGTTTTACGGACATCTTTTCCGAATGAGTGTCCGAGTTCACAAGTTAAATCATTATCAAATAGCAAAATCGATTTTTCGGGGAAAACTTCTCTGAAAACACTTGCCATATTTCTGGTAACAGTTGTTTTTCCGCTTCCGCTTTTTCCGACAATAGCCACAGTTAGTGTCATTTACACCTCTTTCATATTTGGATTTTATAAATAAAATCCTCTGTTTAACATTATAGAAAAACAGAGGACTTATTTCAACTTTGTTAATTTTATCTTACCGACAAAATTTTATGAACTTGCGGAATTAAACGAACATGCCAATATTTTTTTCTGAACCGCTCGAGGACTTCCGGCAGATAACGTCCGGGCACAATGATTTTACCGTTTTGAGTAATCGGTTGCAAAACAATTTCTATATCATTTTCTTTTGCCATTTCAATGCATTTATCAATTTCTTCATCCGTAACATTTTCGTTGAAGGGAACTTTCATATACATATTTTTTCTTGCTTGTTTGCAAATTCTCAAAAATTCGGCATGCTTGTCAAAACAATCTTCGCAACCGCAAACAGAGGGTAATTTGATACTTGCAGAAACATATTTAATCATATTGACGATTTCTTCAAGTGCTTCAGGCATTGCCGCATTTGTTTCAAGGTAAACAGGGAGAGTAACATTTCTCAAAAACTCTTTCAAAAAAGCTACATCCATAAGAGGTTCTCCGCCTGTTAAGCAAATTGAATGAATGTTATGGTTGTCAAAGCTTTTAAGGCGTTCCGCAAGAGAGTTTGCGGTGTAAGTGTCGCTTGTTACATCGGGTTTGTAATCGATGTCACAGATGTTGCAGTTAAAATCACATTTGCAAAATCTGATAAACAACTGAGTGTAACCGACTAAATGTCCTTCTCCTTGAATGGAGGTAAAAATTTCTTTCACTT
>CAZOGS010000119.1:4030-5483 GCA_964579375.1 uncultured Muribaculaceae bacterium | reverse complement strand
CTTTTGTGACAATTTTAATGAAAAAAAATATAAAAAACAAGATATACTAAGTTATTTGTCATATAATTAATTACATGAAACCTGTAATTGAAGTCACAGAATTTGACAAAGTAAGAGAATATATATCCGAAAACGCAATAACAGAGCCGGGAAGACTCAGAACTTTGCGTGCGGAAATTTTTAATGAGCCGAAAAAAATACAAGAACAACTCACTTATACGACGGAAGCAAGACGTCTTTGCGATATGAATTTAAAACTTCCGTTGGAAAATTTTTCCGACCTGACAAATACACTTAAAGATGCAAAAGCAAAAATAAAACTTGCTCCGCAAGAGGTTTGGGATATCGCAAATCTTTTGAGAAATTCAAGACTTGTTAAAAATTTTCTTGAAAAAAATAATGAAGAAACACCCGCCTTGGCAGAAATGGCACTAAATCTCTTCGTTTTAAAAGATCTTGAGGACAAAGTTTTTGATACCTTAAACAGTGATATGAAAGTCAAAGAAAGTGCCTCTTCGGAGCTAAAAAGGTTATACGGAGAGCTTTATGACACTCATTCGGCAATCAAATCGACTATTACAAGGCTGCTTGCCGACAGTAATTTTACAAATGATTTAAGAGATACAATTTACACACAACGTGACGGAAGAACGGTTTTCGGGGTAAAAGCGGAAGCGAAAAACAAAATCCTCGGCATCGTTCACGATGTTTCGGCTTCGGGACAAACTTTCTTCATTGAACCGAAAGAATTAACAGAACTCCATAACCGTGAACGTGAAATAGAAATACATATCCAACTCGAAACAGACAGAATTTTAAAAGTTTTTTCCGAAGAAATCGGCAAGCATTTTAACGAACTTATCGAAACGCAAGAAATTTTGGCGGAAATTGATTTTCATTTTGCAAAAGGAAAATATTCTCAAAAAACACAAAGCGTTCCCGCAACCATCCTTGATGAGCCGAAAATATATCTTCAAGCAATGAAAAACCCCGTTTTGATGCGTGTTTGCGATAACGTTATCGAAAATGATTTTAATGCGGGAAAAGAAAATCTTTGCACAATCATCACCGGCTCAAATACAGGCGGAAAAACCGTCGTTTTAAAGACTGTAGGACTTTGCATACTAATGAGCAAGGCGGGTTTCCATATCCCTTGCCTCAGTGCAAAAATTTATCCGTTCAAAAAAGTTTTTGCCGATATCGGCGACCAACAAAATATTATCCAAAGTCTGTCAACTTTTTCATCACACATAAAAAATCTTGTAGAAATGAGTAATAATGCCGATAACGACACTCTTATTTTAATCGATGAAATATGTTCCGGAACAGACCCCGCCGAAGGTTCCGCTCTTGCAAGAGCAATATTGCAATTTTTTGTCGAAAAACAAGCTTTTTCCGTTGTTACAACCCACTTTGGCGATCTTAAAAATCTTGCTCTTTCGGGAAGCGGTTT
>CAZOGS010000119.1:0-3930 GCA_964579375.1 uncultured Muribaculaceae bacterium | reverse complement strand
TCGTGAAAACACAATGAAAACGATAAGAAAGAATACTTTAATCCGAAAAAAACTTCACGATAAACTTGACGAAGAATACGATGCCTTAAAAGAAGAATACCGTGATATCGACACTAATTCAATCAAAAAAGGTGACAAAGTTATCATTAAAGACCTTAATCAGGAAGCTGAATTTGTAACCCTTACCGATAAAGGCAAAAAGGCTGAAATCTTAATAGGAACGGTAAAATCCACCATTCCTGTTAAAAAATTGGCAATGTTTGACAAAGAAGTTATAAAGGCAAAAACAAAACCTCTCGTTCAACAGAAAAAAGCGGTTGAATTTGTCAAACACGATGTTTCATACACGTTAGATTTGCGTGGTTTCAGATACGAAGAAGCAATGAGAGAAGTTGAAGCATATCTTGATAAAGCTTGTGCGGCAGGTCTTTCGTATGCAATTATTATTCACGGGCATGGCACCGGAGTTTTAAAAAAAGCTATAAGGGATTATCTTTCAGACAGTCCGTATGTTGCAAAATTTCGCCCCGGTGAAGATGTTGAAGGCGGAGATGGAGTCAGCGTAGTGGATTTAAACTGATGAAAGAAAATTTAAACGTTAAAACGAAAAATAACAACATCAGTTTGACCGCATACAGAGCCATAAAAATTTTAAAACTTTTAATGAAAAAACCAGCCGCAAATAATGAAATTATGGAAGTTTTAAAACAAGATGAATTAACAAATCGGTCAATTTCGGATGATACACTAAGAATATCAATCAATTCTTTAAAAGCCGCAGGTTGTGAAATTAAAAGACCTTGCCCTACAAACGACTATCGCTATACTTTACTTGACCATCCGTTTAAAGCAAATTTTTCGAAAAATGAAATTATAATTTTGACACAAATCCGCAAGTATTTTTTAGATTGCAATGATTGGCGAACGGTTATTGAAATAAACAAACTTTATGACAAAATAATAGCTCCTCTTTGCGATGAAACAACCTTGGATTTATTAAACTCAAAAAGACCTTTCGTAAAAGTTCGACAGGAAATCTTGAACACTTTTTATGAAAAAGATTTGACCAAAAAAGAAATTTTGATGACTTACGCAACCTCTTCCAAAAAAATCGAAAAAATTAACATTGCAAGTAAGCATATCTTCTGCGAAGCCGGCAAACTGTACATTATGGGTTGGTATTACAAAAGAAATTCTTTTTCTTACTTTAATGCCGAAAAAATTATGGAATTTCATTCAATCGAAAAACTGAAAGAACCTCTAAAAGAAAGCAATATCAAAGTTTTATACAAAGTTAAAGGCGAAGAAGTTGCAACTTTTGTTTGTAATTCGGATGAAAAAATCATTGAACGAAAAGAAAACGAAATTATCGTTGAATGCAACACCACAAGTGAATTTAAAATAATTCAAAGATTGCTTTCCTTCGGAACGGATTTTTCTCTTATTTCTCCTGTTTACATAAAACAAAAGTTACTCGAAAAAATTTCTAAAATCAAAGCGAGGTATCAAGAATGAACTATACTTCGAAACATCACGATTCTTGCGTCAGAGTTTTAGAATTATTAAAGCTTTTAACCAAAGAAGATATTGATATTAAAAACATATATTACGAAAACTTTGGCAAATTACGGAATATAGAAGCTCATGCAACATTTTTAAAATACATTTGCACATTGGAAGCTTCAGACATTAACATCCAAAAAGTCGGCAAAAAATATTCTCTTTGCAAATTTTTGGAAGAATTTGACCTTGAAGACAATGAAATATCGTTATTATCTGCTATTTATAAGTCTTTTGATGCTTGTTGCCTCGAAAAACAAAAAGATTTTTTAGAAAATTTATTCTCAAAAATTAAAAAATCACTGCCCGAAAAAACAAAACAAAAATTAGTGAAAAACTTGGACAGATACCATTCAGCAAAAAAACCGACAAGCTCTGAAATTGCATCAGAATTGGAAAAATATGTGGAATTAGCTCAAAAAATAACAATTACTTATCACGGCGAAACATTCACTGCCACCCCTAAAAATGTTGAAATACAAGGCAAAAATATATATTTGATAGTTTATAATGCCCAAAAAGCCGAAAATCTTAAACTGATTGCAAAAGATATTGAAAAAATTGAAATTTTACCGCTAAAAACTACTGCCATAAACCTTACCACTTCAATAGCCTTTGAAGTATACGACAGATTAGCAATCAATTACAGATTGCGTGATTGCGAAACGGTACAGGCTTTTGATGCCAATAAAAAATTGATTATTAACACCGGTGAAGACAAAAAATCACTCTTCAAAAGACTTATTAAATATGGTGAAAATTGCAAAATAGTTTCACCAAAATATCTTGAAAAAGAATTACTTCTTGAGCTTGAAAAAATAGAAAATAACTTAAAAGGAGATATATAATGAAAAAAATCGGCTTTATTCCCATAGATAACCGACCTGTTTGCTATACTTTGCCCAAAATGATTGCAAATATTGACTCGAACGTAAAATTATACCTCCCGCCAAAAAACCTCTTAGGCTCATTAACAAAAAATGCCGACAGAAATGCCCTTTTTGAATGGCTTGAGGATATCAATAATATCGACTATCTTATAATTTCCGCCGATACCTTGATTTACGGCGGTTTAATACCCTCAAGAAGAAGCAATGACAGCAAAAAGGAAATCGAAAAAAGACTTTTAAAATTAAGAAATATTCTGCTCAAAAAAACTAATTGCAAAACCCTTGTTTTTTCAAGCATAATGCGAATTTCCAACAATAATTACAATGAAGAAGAAAAAGAGTATTGGTCAACTTTCGGAGAAAAAATTTTTAAATATTCTTATGAACTCCATCGCTTTGAAGTTGAGGGAACTAACACAGCAAAAGAAAATGCAACAAAAATTGCAAAAGAAATTCCGTCCGAAATTTTGATTGATTGGCTAACAACAAGAGAACGCAATTTTTCAATTAATAAAGAATATGTAAAAATGCTTGATGACGGGATTTTTGACACTTTGATTTTTTCAAAAGACGACTGTGCAAAATACGGATTTAACGTAAAAGAGGCAAATTATTTTGAAGTACTTTCCCAAACCCGAAAAAATATACTCGTTAAAACAGGTGCGGACGAAATTCCTCTGACAATGCTCTCCCGCTGTATTTCTGACGGCGAAAAAATAAAAATCGCCCCGATTTTTACAAACCCGACCGAAATAAACTTAATCTCAAAATACGAAGATGTTTCGGTAATAAATTCCGTAAAATCTCAAATTTTAACGGCAGGTGCAAGCGTTTCTGAGCCCGATGAAGCCGATTTAATATTGTACGTGAACAACTTTAAGGGAGAACAGGGCGAACTCGTTATGAACGTCCGCACAACCCCCTTTGAGGGAGAATTGCAAAAGTTTAGCAAACCTTATTTTATTGTTGACATTTTAAATGCTAACGGAGCCGATAACAATTTTGTTTCAAAAATATTTGAAAATGGCATAGATGATTATTTTTACGGCTATTCAGCTTGGAATACAACCGGAAATTCATTAGGGAGCGGTATTGCCGCAGCCGTGACAAAATTTTTGGCAAAAAATTACGATGAAAAGTCTTTTAAAAAATTGCAGACTGTCAGATTTCTTGACGATTGGGCATATCAGGCAAATTTACGGGAAAAGTTTAAACAAAAAAATTTGACGGATTTAACGGAAATAAAAAAATATTTTACGGAATATGAAAAAACCGTACAAAAAGTGCTGAATAGTGATAATTTTGAGGCAAAATATTCATTTCCGTGGAACAGATTTTTCGAAATTGAGATTGATATATAGATTTGACCGAAAAATTTTTTTGAGGTATCGTGAAGGTACGGACGAGTGGCGGAATGGTAGACGCACCAGTCTTAGGAACTGGCGCCTTCGGTGTAAGAGTTCGAGTCTCTTCTCGTCCA
>CAZOGS010000118.1:0-5514 GCA_964579375.1 uncultured Muribaculaceae bacterium | reverse complement strand
CAATTCTTTTGTCACTTTTTTTGAACGAAAGAAGAAAAATATTTCAAAAGGAGGATTGAAAAATTTTGAACAAAATTTTATGAAAATATTTGAGAATTTCACGTTCAAAAAATTTCCCAAATAAAAACGAGGGCAAAACCCTCGTTTTCATAAAGTTTCAGTTATTTCACGTTTTATAAAAAATTCATCTTAGAATTTTTTCAACGTAATATTTTGATAGGTATATTTTTGTCCATTTGCGAACTCAAAGTTTTCGATTATCTTATTTTTGACTCCGCTTTGTCCTTCAGCGAACCAATTTTTCACAACGATTGAATCGGTTGTACCTTTTATTTTAATTGACATGTCTAATCCGACTTTTTCAAATACGAGATTGTTCCATGTTATTCCTTTGCCAAAGTACAAAGTATCATTACCTTCTTCTTCATAGATAGTGTCATTTCCGTCACCGAGATTGAAGATAAAAGTATCATTTCCGACATAACTGTATATCGTATCGTTTCCACGACCGCCGATGATTACGTCATTACCCTTATCTTCAGGATTGATTGAACCGTCTTCTTTTACTCCGTCCGGATGGATAACATCGTTTCCGTCACCGCCAAAAATAATATCATCATCTTCTCCGGCAAAAATCTTATCATCGCCTTTTCCACCGAAAATAAGGTCATTTTGCGTATTTCCGATGAGAGTATCATCGCCGTCACCGCCGTCAAGGATATCATCATCTTGGCAACCGATGAGAACATCACTTTTGCTTCCGCCAAACAAGACGTCAGCACCATAACCGACGTGAACAGTATTTGACAAAGCGTAATCCGCATCTTTAAACTGAACTGCGTCAGCACCTTGCGTTCCTCTGAACTCACCGTTTTCGAGTTTTGATTTATCAAGAACTAAAGGAATTTTAGCAACTGAATCAATCTTCCATTTCAAATCTCTGTCATTTTCTGTAAATTTCAAATAGAAGCAATTATTATCTTTCGGATCAAGATAATTGCTGTTCTTATCAAAATCGAGTCCTTTAATCATCTTCGCAAATTCATATACTCTTTGCTTACCCTTTTCGGGATTTTTAGATACTTCTTTTGACAATTTCGACGTAACTGCAGTTAAATCATTTTTGCCGTCTTTATTTGTCTTGATTAACTTCGTCAAATCAGCAAGATGAGATTGACTCATTAATTCCGCATAAACGTAATTTTCCAAACCTAAATAAACGGTTTCAATTTGGCTTTCCGCAAAGACTTTCATCTCGGGAGTAACCAAATCTTTAGATGCTTTATAACGATAACCCATAAGTTGTTCTACAATGAAAAGATGTTCATCATTTGTTTGTCCTTGCGTAATGACGAGAGAATTGTTCGCAACTTTCGTATTATTAGGATTAGCCCACAATTTTAAAATTTGAGGAACAAGTTCACATCTCTTTTCATCATTGGACTCTTTTACAAATTTTTCAATTAAGGACTTTAATTCCGCATTTTTCATCATCGCTTGATGCAATGAATTAACGGTGCCTCTGCACTTTATGTTGGGGAGTTTTTTGACTGATGGAGAAACTTTAACGAGATTAAGTTCTTTTGAATCATAAAAATCCGCACTCAAATTGTACACATCAAAACGATAAGACTTACCGTTCAATTTCATAAAGGAGCCTTCAGCCACTTTTGAATTGTTATTTTTGTCTACAATATCAGTAAGTTTTTCTGCCGTATTAATTTTGGCGATACTTTCTTGAGCAAGAGTACGAACAGAACCGTCACTCTTGATAATTCGGAACAAATTAAACTTTTCATCCAATCTTGAAATTACGCCGTCACCATTCGTATCATACGCATCAAGCTCGCCAATCTTAATGATTTCATCACCGTTATCAATTTTTCCGTTTTGGTTTAAATCAATAGCAAGCACGCCGTCGCCACCGGTAACCCACGCAATTTTTTCCGCAAATCCGTCGCCGTTATAATCAAAATAAATTCCGTCAGACGGAGCCGAAATAACGACAACACCGTCTTCATCCAAATCTAAAACGAAAGGGTCGATAGCCGCATAGCCATACGCCGTATTAGCCATGCCGTATCTTTGATAAAGTTTTACAAACAAGTTTTTTGAGGAACTGTCAAACAGACATGTTTTGTTATCAACATCATTTGATACTTGCATTGCCGACGGAATTGCCACCGCAGTAACACCGAGGATTGACATCGCAATTATTGCATTCCGCAATGAAAAACCATTTTTATACTTCTTCATAAGAACCCTTTCTTCTTAAAATTAGGCTTAAATTAGGCATAAAATGCCATTTTTATTATTATTTGATATTTCTTAACGAACTTCAAGACACACCCGCAAATTTCTTCTTGTTAAATCGATTAAAAACCTCTTATTTATTGACTTTCCGTGCTCAAAATTCAAATTTACATTTGTTTACATATACTCATTTATTTCAGAATTGTAATATTGTTTTTTTTCACAAATTTACTCTTTCTTTATTATGTCGTTTTTGATGAACAATTAATTTTTCAGACAGCCCAATCGTACGGAGCCTCCAATTATCAAAAAAAAAGCTCAAATTAAATATTTATAATAATTTGAGCCTTATTACGATTAGAATTTATTTTTTATAACAATGGTGTTTCTTTTTTCTTTTTCAAATCGTCAATCATGTCATCAACTGTAGTTTCAACATTTTCGACTTCTTCGGCAACAGAGTCATCCGTTGAAGCAATTTGAGATTGCTCATCGAAGATTTGTTCCGCTTCTTCCTTAACGGCAGTAAGCTCTTCTTCCATTTGGTTAATTTCTGTTTCAGTAACCTCTTCCGTTTGAGGAACCGGTTCATCTTCTATGCCGAGTGCAATATTTGCATCCTCTTCAGAAATTGAAGAACCCGTAAGTTGACCGAAGATGTTTTGATAACCTTCCGCCGTATCCGTTGAATCAAGCTCATCAAAAAGATCATCTATATCTTCTATTTCATCAATAGCTTCATCATTTTTTCCGGAATCTAAAAGTTGAGAAATATTTGACAACGTCTTATAAGCATTTGCACTGCCGCTCAAACTGCCAAATCTGTTTTTCAGGTTATCAAGCAAACTGTCAACATCTTCCGATTTTATAGTCTGTGCATTTTTATTAAGACCTTTTGCATCCTCAGATTTGCCCGAAATATCGGTTTGTTCTTCTTTATTTGCTTCTTCTGCCGTTTTCTCTTGTTCAAGTTGAGAGTTAGCTTCATTTATTTGCTCATCAATACCGTCAATTTCTTCTTTCTTTGCGGTACTTTTTTGTTCAAAATCAGCCATCTTAGCATCATAAGAATTTTTCATTTCCGCAGATTTATTTTCTAAGCTCGTTTTTTTGGCAGTAATGTTTGAAACATTTGATTTTGAATTATTTAACGATGCTTCCGCTGTCTGTAACTCAGAGGATGTTTTATCCGCAGCCGCTTTGTCCGCATTAAGCTGTTGCTCGGCACTGTTTTTATTCGCCGCAGCCGTATCAAAGGCGGATTTTGCACTATTATAAGCATTTTCTGCCGATGAATATTCTGTTTTTGCGTTATTTAATTCCGCTTTCGCCTCGTTTAATACTATTTTTGCCTCATTTTGTTGTTTAACAAGAGCATCTCTTTCTTGTTCCGCCGTTGATAAAGCTTCTTTTGCTTCCGTCAAAGTTGCTTTTGCCTCTCTTCCCGCTTCGGAAGCTTCACTTACTTTTTGTTTGCAGTTTGCAACTTCAGTAGCCGACTTTTGATAATCATTCTCAGCGGCAGCAATTTTTTCATTTATCTTTTCTCGAGCAACTTTTGCATCACTGATTTTTTGCTTCGTTTCGGTAATAAAAGTTACTCCGCCTTGAATTGCACCTTCTTTTAGTGACTGTTCCAAAGAACTTATCAACGAGTCGGAAGATGCCAAATCTAATTTTAACGCCGCTATTGTGCTGTTAGCCGAATTTTGTGCGGCAACCGCCTTATCTCTCGCCGTTATTGCCTGCGTCAAATTATTTTTAGCTTGCGTCATTCCTTCATTTGCAGTCGAAACCTCACTCTTTGCCGAAGAAACATTTGAATTTGCCGTCGACACTTGTGAACTGATATTGTTATAATTTGCTGATGCTTTATCATGATTTGCAGATGCCGTATCAACAGTCGATTTTGCTTGACTCATATTCTGCGTAGCATCGTTCAAATTCGTATTTGCAGCATTATATGCCTGCGAAGCACTATCATAATTTGCCTGAGATGAATTCAATTTTTCCGTTGCCGCTTGATTATTTTCCAAAGCCGTATCGTAAGAGCTTTGATCAAAAGCTAACTCTTGATCCGCAATATCAAGATCTTGATCTTCTAATTCTATCTCCGCATCCATCTGTTCGTTTGCGACACCAAAATCTTGAGTTTCCTCCGTTTTTGCCTGTTCTATTTCGTTAAATTCCGACTGAGAAACTTCTTTCATCGACCTTAAAGATGTTAATTTTACGGAAATTTCCATTGAAAACATGTTTAAATTGTCCTTTCTTAATATTTTTTGCTTTTGTCTGTTATTCTTTTTTAAGCAATTAATCTCACGAAAAAATCTTTTCCGTGAAATTTAAATTGTTCAAATTTTAGTTTTATTTTTACATCTTGTTTGCCCTGTCAGTCTAACGCTACAATACAAAGTTACTACATCAATATGCTTGCTCTTTTTTGAGCAGCTTTATAATCATCGTATTGCTCGGCAAATTCAGGGTGTGTTGATTTATATACATTGGTAAAACTATCAATAAATTTAGCTCTCTCTTCATCGCCTTCTTTATCATAGAAAATCATACACTTATCTAAAGGATTCACATTGGAAGAAGAAGTGCTTTTCGGGTGATTTTCATCGTACTCAGCCAAAGCTTCCGCTAATTCTTTTTTATATTCCGCCCATTCTTCCGTTTCAGGCTCTTTAGCAACAAAAATGCCATTTTCCAAAACTATTTCCGAATTTGCCTTCTCCATTTTTTCCGCAAAATTTGAAGCAGTTTCCTTTATTCCGTCAACAATATCCGAGCCTAACTCTTTTACCCCGCCTAAAATATCCGTGCCAATGTCAAAAAGACCGCCCCCAACATCACTGATGTCTTCAACAAGGTCGGCGATTTTTTCTTTAAGAGTTGCTTCTTCAGCTTCTTTAGTTTCTTTTGCTTGAGATGCATTTTGATAATTAGGATTTAATTTCAACGAAGGAGCTTTTGTTTGTGTATTTGACGACTCAGTTTTGTTTTCTTTTTCATCAACATAGCGAAGAAAATTAGCATCGTCGATTTCTGAGCTTTCATTCTGCTCACTGTATTTATTAACCATTTCTGCAGCTGAGTCTTTGAATAGATTAATTTGCGAATTTCGAGCTTCCAAAGATTTCTCATTTTTCTCTATCTCTTGAAGAGCCTGTTGTATTGTCATTTTACTTAATGAACCGAATGAAACATCCATGATTTTGCCTTTCATTTTCACACTTTACATGTTCAATATCGGCACTC
>CAZOGS010000117.1:0-5589 GCA_964579375.1 uncultured Muribaculaceae bacterium | reverse complement strand
TTGTTAACGCAGTCACTTCGTTCCCGCTGTCCCGCTCCATTAAAAAAAGAACCGTCAAGGTTCTTTTTTTTGTTCTGATTTTGTTTATGCAAAGACGAGTGAGTAGCGAACATTATAATGCACGTTGCAATGTGATAAATCTCCGTTTTTTCGCATCAATACATTTTAATTAAAAATATCCGATTTTTAAATTGTCGGTTGGGCATACCCAACATCACAATTCTTTATAAAAGACGCTTTGTTTCAAAACAGTAATATTTATTAAAAAATCGCAAAAAAGGCACGTTAACCCACCTCTTTTTTATACAGAATTAAAAATAACATTATGCGAATTATGCCAATCTTGTTATCAAGAACAAGACGGCACCTCTGTTTTCCTCAAAGACTTCTCCTGCAAACTCGGAAGTTTTTTCAAGCTCACCCAAGTCAGTACAATGATGAAGAAAGAGAAATTTTATATATTACTATAGCTATTTGTATTGAAAATGAAAAAATAAAAAAACAGATGGACAGAATACCCCAAAAGCATATCCATTAAAAATGATATATTAATTAGCTGTAACCTACGCACTTAATGCGGCTATAAATTAAACATTTAATTTGAGACATTTTATCCTTTTATTTGATTGTAAATAGTTGTTTTAATTTGTTTCAAAGAATTATTATCGGTCGTGATGATAACTTTATCGGGGGCGTTTGTTGTAATTTCAAGATAGTATTTTTTATTCGTTTTTAATGTTGGACAGACTCCGGACAAACCTCCGACAACCGCTCCAACGCCACCGAGGAGTAAACCTCCGACGATTACCCTTGCTATAACAGATTTATTTTTTTGAGTTTGTTCAAGTTCTTCTAAAATCTCAAGATTGTTAATTTCGGGATTGTTAATTTTAAACAATTCTTTGTTTTGTTCCGAAAAAATAAGTTCGTTTTTATTGATAGTTAAATCGAGATTTTGTCCAAAATCGGCAAAATTAACACCTTGAATATGTTTTACTTTGTATTTTTTCGTCCACGCCTCCGAGGTATGGGCTTTTTTGTTGCCTTTTTTTATTTCTTTAACAAAGCCCGGAAACCGTTTGTTTAAATACAAATTCAACCCTCCGGCAATTATTATTGATAAAATCCCGATTAACGGCTTTATGAATAAAAATATAAAACCGCCCAATACCAAAATTGATATAAGTGTTAAAATAACATTACAAAAATTATTATTTTTTTCTTGATTGTTACAATTATTTAACATTGTTTTTGTCTCAACTTGTAACGAATAATCTTTCAGTAAGTAGCGTGCACTAAAATGCACACTATTTACTCACGCTCATAAAGACCGTATATTTTTCAGAACATATTTTTAATGCGGTAAATCAAAAATTTACCGCATCATACCTTTCTCGAATGAATGACAAAATTATAACAAATATGCACTTTCAAAATTTTTTAAAACAGTTACAATTTTATCTAAAACTGTCGGATTTTTTTCTTCTGCAGTTTTTCCGTTAAAAGTATCCACTTGTTCAGCTTGTTTTTGAGATTTCCACTCTTTAAATTCTTGAGTTCCTGCCATAGGAATTTTGCAACTTGTAGTCGGCAACGGTTGGGAAAAACTTACGTTCATTATAATACCTCTTTAAATTCACACTTACGGTAAAAAAAAGGAAAAGGGATGGTTAAAATTGTCTTTTTGGAGGGGCAAATGTAACATTTTTTAACAAAGAAATGTGGTGAAAGTTTTTTGATATGAGATAATAAATATGAAACCGATTGGATAATTACGCACGGATGAACATGCCGTGTGAGGAAAGTCCGAGCATTCAAGGGCATATCGCCTGATAACGTCAGGAGCAGGTGACTGCGTGGAAAGTGCCACAGAAAAGTAAACAACCCGAAAGGGTTCAGGTGCAACAGTAGTGTAAAAGACTACTCGGAATATCGAGAGGTATTCTTGCGGTAAACCCCGATAGAATGCAAGTTCAGTGTAAAGGTTAAGGTGACCCGCCGTCTTTCGACAGAACGCTTGAGCCGTGTGGTGACATACGGTCGAGACAGATGATTATCTAAAACAGAACTCGGCTTACGGATCGGTTTCATTTAAAAAATGCGCTTGTAGTTCAACGGATAGAATACGACTCTCCGAAGGTCGTGATTTGAGTTCGATTCTCAACAGGCGTAGTTTTTTACACACATTTACATTAAAGCCGTGTATAATTTGGATATGGAAAATATTGTCACAAAAAAATATACTTTAAAAAAGATTTCGACAGCCCCAAAATCATACAAAATCGGCTACGAAAACGAATTAAATCAGGCTCAACTCGAAGCGGTTTTGCACAAAGACGGACCTCTGTTAATCATTGCGGGTGCAGGTTCCGGTAAAACAAGGACGTTAACATATAAAGTTGCAAGATTAATAGAAGACGGTGTTTCTCCCGAAAACATCTTACTTCTGACCTTTACCAGAAGAGCGGCAAGAGAAATGATTTCACGTGCCGAAAATATCTTAGGCTCTGCACTCGGAAAAATTACAGGCGGAACATTTCACTCTTTCGGGAACATGATTTTGCGAAAATACGCACGATTTGCCGATTTAAAAAACAATTTCACGGTAATTGACAGAAGCGATGCGGAAGACGTCATAAATCATATCCGAGGAAAAGTTATCGACAAAAAAGAAAAACGTTTTCCGAAAAAATCAACCATTTTAGACATCTATTCAAAGACTATCAACAAAGATATACCTCTTGAAGAAATAGTCAAAAAAGAATTTAAACAATTTGAGCACTGCACGGACAAATTAATCGAAATTGCAAATTCATATAACACCTACAAAAAAGAACGTTCTATGCTTGACTACGACGACCTTTTACTCTACTTAAAGGCTCTGTTACTCTCAAATGAAGAAGTCCGTAAACAAATCGGGAAAAAATACCAATACGTTCTTATCGATGAATATCAAGACACAAACAGCATTCAGGCACAAATTGTGCGATTAATTGCCTCTGAACACAAGAATGTTACGGCAGTAGGCGATGATTCACAAAGCATTTATTCTTTCAGAGGTGCAAATTTCAAAAATATATTAGATTTCCCCAACCTATACGAAGGCTGTAAAATTGTCACACTCGAACAAAATTACAGAAGTTCGCAAAATATTTTGGATTTTGCAAACGAAATTTTAAAACAGGCAAAAGAAAAATATTCAAAAGAGCTTTTTTCAACAATTCAAAGTTCTGAAAAGCCTGCAATGATTTGTTGCGAAAACACACACGCAGAGGGTGAATTTGTCGTACAACGTATTTTGGAATTTTGTAATGAGGAGGGCTTATCTCTCGATGATATCGCCGTTTTATCAAGAAGTGCATCTTTGATGTTTGATGTGGAAACTCAACTCGTTAAGCAAAAAATACCCTATCGCAAAATAGGAGGTTTGAAATTTACCGAAACAGCTCACGTAAAAGACATTACAGCGTATCTGAGGGTAATTTTAAACCCCTACGATGAAATATCCCTGAACAGAATTTTACTTTTGCAAAAAGGCATAGGAGCATCTTCCATCAACAAGCTCTTGCCCGTTTTGACAACACAAGGAACAAAAACAACGGCAGATATGCTTCCCGTAAAACCGTCCCAACAGAAAGATATAGGCGGATTGTTATCCCTGTTGAATGAGGCAAGAACCCAAATCGCAGACCCTAAAGCGGTTACGGAAAAAGTTTTGGCGTACTATGAACCGATTTTAACGGAACATTACGACGATGCAAGCAAACGGATTAAAGATTTTGACCATATTCTTTATCTTTCATCAAAATATCTTAAAATGGAAGATTTTTTGACAGATATGGCTCTTGAACCGCCGGAAGCATCAATCACGGATGCGGAAGAAGGTGCACTACGGGATGAATGCCTTACTTTATCTACAATTCACGGTGCCAAAGGTACGGAATACAAAGCCGTTTTCGTTATAGGTGCGGTTGACGGACGTTTTCCTTCAATGTATTCTTTTAACTCACCGGAAGAACTTGATGAAGAATTGAGATTGTTCTATGTTGCCGTGACACGGGCAAAAACGCACCTATACGTAAGTTATCCGATTGATATGTTTGACAGGGCAACCGGAATGGTTCTTTCAAAACCGTCCCGATTTACGGAATATATTTCTCCCGAAATTCTTGAAAGATGGGAATTAACGGAAAATTAAACAGACTTTTGTTTTAATAATTTTCTAAAAATATAAAAGAGAAAAAAAATGTTTGCCGAATTGAAGCAAACATCAAATAAACACGAGGATATTAGAGAGAGAGAGTAAAGCTTGTTTATCGGCTTCGCTATTGATTTTGCGAGCCATTTAAAATATCCTCTTTACATATTTATAAAGTATTTTTCTTCAAAAAAATTGCCTTTTTTTCAAAAGAAAAATTTTAAACCCAATAAGCACATGCGTTTTCAAAATCATAACGAAGAAATATTTCTTAATATTCCTCTTTCAACAGATTTTTTAATTTACAGTCGATAAAAATTGTTCTATACTGAAAATGAAAAAATCAACATTCCTTATACATAGTTTCAAGAAATATTGACATTTTAACTGCTAAAAGGTGAAATATTGAACAATCTATGAGAAATTGGTATTTTATAAAGAAAGATGAAAATCATTTAAGAAAGTTGTTGTTCTCCACTTTAAATATTTTTGTGATTTTAGGGTCTTTTTGTCTTATTATTTTTTCCTCAAAAAATGCTATCCTCTACCAACATGACTTAATTCACCCGTTCGGAAGAACTTTCTTTTCACCTGAACACGGCAGATACTTTGCAACTTTTATAAACAGTCTGTTAGTTGATAAACTAACATTATTGCTCAACGTTCACCCCAATGATTTTTTACCAAACGTAATTATGCCGATACGGGCACTTTTTATCGTGGCAATCGTATTCATTTTTGCAAATTCTTTTGAATTATTTAATAAACATAAAAAAACATATTTTGACCTGTATTCTTCGACATTTGCCATATCATATTTCATAATCTTTTCATTTCTGTATAGCAGTCGATATTTTCTTTCTTATGATTTTTTCCAAAATACAATATTTTGGGAATACCCGATTAGTATTCTACCTCTGTCACTTCTGATTTCATTCTCTTGTTATCAATATGTTAACAAAATCGAAATTACAAAAAAATCATACATACTTTTGTTAGTGCTATTATTTTTTACCGGACTCAGTATCGAAATAATCAATATTCCCGTCTTTGTTGTATTAACGGTTATTTTGTTTACATTTCTAAAAAAGAACGGATTTTCCCGCAAGGATGTAAGCTTTTATACCCTATATTTTGCATATCTTCTGTTTCTGATTTTCTTCTATATTAAAGGAAATGATTCAAGATTTAATTTATACAATTATTCGTATTTCGATTATCTTAAAAATGAATTTGTGCATTTTTTCAATGTCTATTTCACAAAATTTTTAGTTGTTGATTCAAAACTTTTATTTGCAATTTTATTTGTTTTGTTGCTTATAACTTTTAACAAGGGCAATCAATCAATCAATCAATCAATCAATCAATCAATCAATCAATCAATCAATCAA
>CAZOGS010000116.1:0-5614 GCA_964579375.1 uncultured Muribaculaceae bacterium | reverse complement strand
ACATCCATGATTTTGCCTTTCATTTTCACACTTTACATGTTCAATATCGGCACTCTTCTTTTTCGACTTTAAGACATAAGTTCTCTTCTCTTCTATTCTATTAAAGAGCTTATCGTTACAGCGTTTCCGTGTCAAGAAATTCATTTTTACAAATCTTTACAAATCCTTCTTTTGTTTCAAAATTGTAATATTTTTTGAAACATGAAAAAGGGTAAAAAGAATACAAAATTTTGTACAAAAAGAAAAATATCACCAATTTTGAGATGCAATAATTATAAAAAAATTTTTTGAAACTATTTTTTAAATTTAACCATAAATTTTTGGAAGCCCGACAAATTTTCCATAATTTTTTGGTTAATAAATTCTGCTTTTTGGATAATTTTATTTTTTGTATCCGCATCGGAACAGTAGTTCAAAGCTTGTTTCAACACATCAAGAGCAGTTTTATAATCTTCCGTATCACAAAGGCAATTGCAATAGTCCAAAGCCAATTGAACATCTTGAGGATTTAATCTTCTTGCAATTGAAAAATCCGCAATAGCTTCTTGGACATCGCCTGTTACTTGTTCACATTTTGCCGCTTTATATCTCAATTCCGACGACGAAACATCAAACTGAGCTGCCTCTTTGTAGTATCTACAAGCATCTCTGAACTGTCTGTTCGTATAATAAATATCAGCAATCAAGACATAATATTCATTTGTATCCGGAGAAAGAGCAATTGCCTGTTTAACAAAGTCCACAGCTTGTTCAAAGAGTTTATTTTCGGAATAAATTTTAGCTTTCATAATGTAAGCTTCAGGTGTATTTATTTCCAATTCCAAAATCTTGTCAATATTTTCGAGTGCTTCCGAAAAACGTTTTTGGCAAACATAAATTTCCGCAAGTTTGATGTACGCAAAAATGTATTTATCATTCATTTCTGCCAATTTTTTGCATAATTTTTCAGCTTCTGAATATTTTTTTGCTTCAATATTAAACGAAACAGCTTCACTGATGTATTCCATCGACAGAGGCACAACTTTTATTGCAGAATCGATAGCTTCAATAGCCTTTTCCCACCAACCCAATTTTTTGAAAACTTGCGAGCGAATGTAGAGTGCCTCATCGTTTTTAGGTTCTTTTTTCAAAACGGTTTTAAGAATTTGTTCCGCTTCAACAACATTGTTTTCATCCGTCAAAATCCGTGCTTTTAAGACCAAAGCGTTAATATTTTCCGAGTTAATTTTTAATACGCTTTCAAGTTTTTCTTTCGCTTTAGCAATTTGTTTTGTTTGATAATAAACCAAAGCAAGTGTATAAGCATAGAACAAATTGTTCGGGCTCAATTTAACGGCGTTATGATAATTTTCTTCCGCTTCTTTCATAAACCCGTTTACGGAATAAGCCGTAGCTAAAGAGTAATAATAAAGAGGATTTCTCGGATTTAATTTACAAGCTTTAGCAAAATTATTTATCGCCTCATTGATATTATCTTCAGCAATACAAATTTCACCCAAAAGGTAGAAAGTTTTGTGATTTGTTTTTGCAACCGGAGAAGAAAGAAGTGTTTGAGCGGATTCCTTATATCTTCCCTCATCAAAAAGCAAATTTGCACAGCTGTAAACTATATCATAATCGGACTTATCATATTGAAGTGATTTTTGGTACAATTCACGAGCCTTAACAGGATCGCCCAAAGCAAGATACGATGCTCCGGCATAAAAATGGATTTTCGCATTTGTTGAATTTGCAACAATCGGTTTTTGATAGAATTCAATGACCGTTTCAAAATCACTTTCCAAATACAAGACATTCAAAATTTCCGCAATGTAAACTGCATTTAAATCTTTTTCACAAATTGAACGTAACAAAGGCAATGCTTTTGTTATCAAATTTGTTTGTTTATAAACTCTTGCCAACTTAAATTTAACAGAAACGTTATCGGGGTCAAAGAGTAAAGCTTGTTCATAATAACGTATAGCCTTGTCCGTATTGCTCAATTCCAAATATAATCCAGCAATTTCAGCCAAAACTTCAGAGCTTTCGGGATCAATTTCCAAGGCTTTATACAAATTTTCTATTGCTTGTTTAAAGTTTCCCGCAGCCTTATATTCAAATGCTCTTTTTACGTATTGTGTTAAACTGCTATCTGTCATAATCCTATTATAAATCTTAATTTTATTTCGGTAAAGAGTAAGTGGCAAACTCGTACAAATAGAGTATAATTTAAGAGAAGGAAAATTTAAAATGAGCAAAAAATTCAAAATTCATTCCCCATATTCTCTTTCCCCCACGCAAAAAGACTCCGTTGAGGCACTTACGAGGGGGTTAAACGAAGGAATGGATGCTCAAACCCTGCTTGGGATAACAGGTTCGGGAAAAACTTTTATTGCGGCAAATATTATAGAAAGAATGCAAAAGCAAACCCTTGTTATTGCTCACAACAAAACGCTTGCGGGACAGTTATACAATGAATTTAAAGAACTTTTTCCCGAAAATGCCGTTGAATATTTTATTAGTTATTACGATTATTATCAGCCCGAAGCGTACATTCCGAGAACAGATACGTATATAGAAAAAACAGCATCAATTAACGATGAAATTGACAGGCTCAGGCACAATACGACAAGAAGTCTTTACGAAAGAGATGATGTAATTGTTGTTGCATCCGTCAGTTGTATTTACGGATTAGGACTCCCCGAAGCTTATTTCAAAGGTTCAACCACAATCAAAGTCGGAGATTGTATTGACCGTGACGACTTTCTGAGATATCTGACGAGTGTTCGTTACACAAGAAACGACCTTGAACTTCAGCGTTCAACTTTTCGTGCGAAAGGCGATATCGTTGAGGTTATGCCATCTTATGACAACAAACTCATAAGGTTTTCTTTTTGGGGTGATGAAATTGAAGCAATTTTCAGAATTGACCAACTTACGGGAGAAATATTGGAAACTCCCGACAAAGTTGTTATTTTCCCTGCGGTTCATTATCTTTCGGATGATGAAGACATAGATACAACAATCTCGATGATAAGACAGGAACTTCAGTCACAAGTTGCGGAATTTGAGAAAGAAGGAAAATTAATTGAAGCCCAAAGAATTTCTCAACGAGTTAAATATGATATTGAAATGATGAAGGAAATGGGGTATTGCAACGGAATTGAAAATTATTCAAGAATAATTGAACGACGTAAACCCGGAACACCACCTGCCACACTTTTGGATTATTTTCAAGATGATTTTTTGACAATCATTGATGAATCACATGTTTCAATACCGCAATTAAATGCAATGTATAACGGAGATAAAGCGAGAAAAGACACTCTCGTGGAATACGGTTTCAGACTTCCTTGTGCAAGGGATAACAGACCCTTAAAAGCACAAGAATTTTGGAACAGGGTAAATCAAAAGATTTTCATCTCGGCAACTCCCGCTGATTATGAAAGAAAGACTTCTTCGCAATTGGTTGAACAAATTATCCGTCCGACGGGACTTCTTGACCCTGAAATTTTCATCCGTCCGACTTTAAATCAAATTGATGACATTATGGCGGAAATACAAAACACTACCGATAAAAAAGGAAGAGTTTTAATAACAACTTTGACAAAAAAAACGGCGGAGGCACTTTCGGAATATCTTATAAAAGAAGGAATTAAAGCCCGTTATTTGCACAGTGAAATTACATCAATCGAAAGAATTGAAATATTGAGAGATTTGAGGTTGGGAGAATTTGACGTTCTTGTCGGGGTAAACCTTCTGAGAGAAGGGCTTGACATTCCCGAAGTGTCACTTGTGATTATCACGGATGCAGACAAGGAAGGATTTTTGCGTTCGGAAACAAGCCTTATACAAACCATCGGTCGTGCCGCAAGAAACGCCGACTCAAAAGTAATTATGTACGCTGACAAAATTACGGACAGCATGAAAGTTTCGGTTGAAGAAACCGCAAGAAGAAGAAAAATTCAAACGGAATACAACAAAAAGCACGGAATTATTCCGAAAACAATCATAAAACCGGTTGAAAACAATCTTCTTTCAATGCTTGCAAGCTTCAGAAACGTCGAAGATGTTGTTGCGGAAAGTATGGCACAAGCGAATGTTGAAACGAAAGATTTGCCGAAACTGATTGCACAACTTGAAAAAGAAATGAAAAAATCGGCGGGTCTGCTTGATTTTGAGAGAGCCGCCGAAATTCGAGATAAACTTACCGCACTAAGGAATTTACAAACAGATTAATGTCTTCCTCTTTTGCCGTTATCATTATCGATTAACAAATCTTTATCCATAATTTTTCCGGCATCATCTTCATATTCAACTTTTCTGCAAAGAACCATATCTTCCATAAACATTTGTGAATAGAATTGAGTTCCGATTAATAAAGATAAAGATACAAAGTAAATAATAATCAAACAAAATACGTATTCATAACCATTGCCGACAAACATAAGATGTGCAAGATATCCAAACGGGAAGAATACAAATGCCGTTACAAGCCCAAGTAAAAGAACAAGAGGAATTGTACCGGTAACAAACGGACTGAATGACTTAAACAATGTTACAAGTTTATAAGAATGCAGTGGGTTATATTTGTTTGCATACAAAGTCATTTGAAGAGCGAAAAAGCCCAAAAATATCAATTCAACAAGAGCAAGGAGTGCAATCAATCCCGGCATCGGAATAGCTCTGTTCATACCAATCATATACAAGCAATATCCGACATAAGCCATCAATACCGCCATAGGCACCAATGCCATCAACGCACCGATACCGACAAAGAAAATCTTAACGGGGTTCAAATAGCCGGGTATTAAAACATCGTGCTCATTAATCATATTATGAGCAAGAGAAACAAGATACCCTATATAAAAAACAGTTAGTGCATATGCAACGATTGCCCACGACGAAGTCCAATCCCCCCAATTTATTACAACTTGATAAACAGGGAATGAAACAATCAGCGATAAAGCTGAAATTTTAAGAACTGAATGCTTTGCACCCAAAATAGTACGAAATGCATCTATTACTGAAGCCATAATTATCTCCATTTTTTCTCAAACTCATACACGGTAATTATACCCCATTTTTACGATTTTATGCAAGAGTATTATTGTTGAATATTGAAAAATGAGTTATTATATATATTGAGTCTTGGAGAAACCGTGAAAAAACAAAAAAGAAAAATCATCACACTAATAGTGTTAATAATGTTTTCTTTCTGTTCACTTTCAGAACAGAAGGCTTTTTCTGGTGTTGAAGAACAAGACACAATGTCGATGATTAATGTTGAGAAAGATGAAGAACTTTCCGATTACCAAGAAAGTATAGACAACGAATTATTTGACGATACGGAATATGAAGAGTATGACATCTACACGGTAGAAGACGATGAGGAAGAGGACACGACGGAAATGATTGTTCTTGCTCCGGAAAATCTTCCGAGCAAAAAATCAAAAAAAGTCCTTAACGCAACTATCGAAAAAAGTTATTCATTCCGTTCGGTAGAAGCTTTCAATACGATTTGGGACAGCTCTGAAAACTTCAGAACGACTTTCAGAACAACCCCGTCTTTAATGCAAACCGCACCTTCTGTCATCCATGCGGCAAATTACAGACTTCGTCCCGATGCAAACAC
>CAZOGS010000115.1:0-5653 GCA_964579375.1 uncultured Muribaculaceae bacterium | reverse complement strand
AAGCTTCTCTGCTTCAAATTTTTATGGTTTTGAGTGCGGAAAGAGTTATATCAAAAACAGAAACCCCGATTTAAACAAATTAAAATTTGACGGTTTTTACAAAATTGTCGATAACGGCATCCCATGCTTGTTCGTTCGGGTGGTCGTGGTCGTCAATTCTGTATTCTTCTCTCCTGATTGGTTTTGTCGTTAAATTTTCTGCATTAATGACGATAAATCCCATTTTTTTCAAATTTTCAATTTCTGATTGCGGCATTATCGGAGTGTCTTCAAACATAATTCCTCCGCTTGGATATAGTAAAATTATAAATTTCGTATCTTTATAGCTATTTTTTGCTTCTTTCATTAATTTTTCCATAACGGCATTAAAAAGAGAATAGTTCTCAATTTCTTTATCTGTTTTTATTTCTTCAATTGCCTGTTGTATTGTTTTCACCGAAAATAATGAATAATAGAACGGAAATTTCGGTTGATTTATTTTAACCAATTTATTATCTTTTAATTTATATCGTTGGTTAACCAAAGTTTCTACATAGTCCAATTGGTAGTCGTATAGTCTTTGTAAATGATAATCTACATATATATAAATAATATATTCGGCATCCGAAACATCTTTTTGTATTTCGCCCGTTTCAAATTGGTGCAGAGCAAGCTGAATTCCTCCTCCGGGAATACCTCTTTTGTATACCTCACGATTAGTTTTTTGAAATAGCTTATAAGAAAAAGTTTGTTCTTCTTCTAAACCCGAACCGTGTACGTATGAACATCCGATTACCAAAATAGGTCTTTTCGTCGGATTTTTTGGCATTGTTTTTGTAAAAAGATGTAAAAAATCATCAGTGGAATAATTACGTGCTTTTGTATATTTGATTTTTTGAATTAAATCTTTGCTATTTTGCATTTGAAACCTAATTCTTATTTTTTTGCAATATAAAATCATACTCACAAATTCGAGTAAAAACAGTGCTAATATAAAAAGTATCAGGTTACATACAATAATTTTTTTCATTTCTATTTTTTGATTTTTTCAAGCATTTCGTTATAGACGTTAACAGTAACAAAACAAATCGGCAATTTCCTTTTGACAAGGCTTTCTATTGTCATTTCGAAAGATTTAAACATTGCTTTATCGAGAGGATTTTCTTCATCAAGATATTTCTCAATCTGTTCCCTAAATTCAACTTCCCGTGTCCTATGTTCAATTTTATCCGCAATAAAAATAATTTTTTCAAAATCGGACATCATACATTTTCCGATAGTATGAAGTCTTATGGCGGAAAGGATTTCTTCATCTTCGACTCCGTACTTGTCTTTTGCAAGCCATGCACTTACCGGTGCATGAATAGTTTTTTTGTTATCTTTTTCTGTTTCATCAAGGTCGGGTGTATGTTCTCTTGCTATTTTTTTTGATAGTTCAAAATCCATGCATTTTGCACAATCGTGTAAAAGACCTGCGATGTAAGCTTTGTTAGGGTCACAATCAAATCTTTCCGCAAGTTCTTGAGCCATTTCCGCAACTCCGATAGAATGCTCATACCGTTCGGGATTTAAGTCTTCTTTTAAACACTTTAATATTTCTTCAATCGACATTTTGGTATAAATCGTGTTCATAAATATATTGTTCAACCTCTTTTGTTGTTAAATTTTCCAAAGAAAGTCTTTTTTCTGCTTTTTGACGGATTTCGGTTGATGAAATGTGAATTTTTGGCATTTTCAATCTGATGAAATTGTATCCTTTTTCTTTTAAATCCGCAAATTTCTTTTCGTCAAAATCCTCATCTCTCGGAAGAACCACAAAATCTATCAGATTTTTCAACTCATCCGTATGATACCAACTTTCAATTTTAACAAAGGCATCATCTCCAATTAAAAAATATGGTTTTTCTTTGAGATTATATTTTTCATATATGCGTTTTATCGTAACAAAAGTATATGACGGGGTTTCCCTTTGAAATTCAATGTCTGAAACTTCAAAATTTTTTTCGTCTTTAATAAGCAACTTTGTCATACACAACCTATGCAAAGCCTCGTTTTTGTTCTCATTAAGAGTTTTATGAGGAGGCTTTGCCGCCGGTATAAACAATATTTTATCGATTTTTAACGTTTCCGAAACGAACTTTGCAACCTGCAAATGTCCAAAATGAGGCGGATTAAACGTTCCTTGATATAAACAAAGTTTCATTATCTGAACGATGCTTGCGGGAACGCTTTTTGGATACCTGCACGGATTTTATTCATTTCTGTGTCGATAATTTCATCCGTGAGCGTTGCTTCGGGGTTTTGCAATTTAATTCTGAACGCCATACTCTTGAAGCCTTGTTCAATATGTTCGCCTCTGTAAATATCAAACAATTCCGAGTTTTTGAAAAGTTTATTGTCACAAGATTTTTTAATGACTTGACTGATTTTTTCATAAGAAGCATCATCATTAATTGCAAATGCAATATCTCTTTGAATTTCGGGGAATTGTGGAAGTTTTTTGAATTTAATAACCGTTTGAGGTACATTTTTCAAAATTTCTTCCAAATCTAATTCAAAAATATAAATTTTTTGATTAGATTTTAATTTTTCCGTTAAAATCGGATGAACTTCACCAAATACACCGACAAACGGCATTCCTTTGCCTAAAAGATTTATTTTTGCACTTCTTCCGGGGTGAAGATAAGAAACATCATCACAAGGTGTGAGTTTTACTCTTTCTCCAAGACCCAAAGTGTCGAAAAGGCTTTCCATTACACCTTTTAAAGTGTAAAAATCAACCGTGTTTTTCGTTTTCCATATACCTTTTTCGGTGTCACCCGTCAAAATTCCCGAAAGTGTCAATGTTTCTTTAACACCGCTGTTTTCCTTTGTCGGGGCTTCGGTTGCAAAGTATGTTTTGCCCATTTCAAAAAGTCGGATGTCTTTGTTTCCGTTGTCATAGTTGTTTTTAAACGCATCAAGCATGTTTACAATAAGAGTTTGACGAAGCATTGTAGCATCTTCGGATTGAGCGTTCATTACCTTCACTGCTTGTTCAAGGTTGTATTTCAAACCGAATTTTTTGAGCAAAGGCTCTCCGATTAAGGACGATGACATAGCTTCATAAAAACCGTGTCCGAGGAAAAGATTTTCGATTTTTTCCTTAACTTTTGTTTCAAAAGTTATTTCCGGTGCCATTGTCTTTTTCGGCAATGTCGCTTCAACATTGTCATAACCGTAAATTCTTGCAACTTCTTCAATTAAGTCTATTTCACGATATACATCAGCACGTCTTGCTCCGGGGACAACAAATTTAGCTGAATTTTCATCTCTTGCCGTCATTTTGAAATCCAATCTTTCAAGAATATCACAAGCTTCATCAGGGTTTATTTCCGCTCCCATAACTTTATTGATTTGTGAAAATCGAAGTGTTATTTCGCATTCGGGGAATGTGTTACATCCCGTTTCCTTTATTCCTATAACTTTTGCATCCGCAAGGTCGACTAAAAGTTGAATTGCTCTGAAAAGTGCGGGTTTCGTTTTATCTAAATCAACGCCACGTTCAAATCTTGCACTTGCTTCACTTCTGTAACCGATGCTTCTTGCTGATTTTCTGTTGCAAGCGGGAGTAAAATATGCTGATTCAAGAACAATATTTTTTGTATTGTCGTCAATTCCGCTGTTAATACCGCCAAATACACCGCCAACGCAGACAGGTGCTTCTTTTGTCGCAATCAAAACTGAATCGTGATTGAGATTTCTTTCAACTTCATCGAGTGTTACGATTGTTTCACCCTCGTTGGCACGTCTTACACAAAGATATCCGTTTAATTTATCCTTGTCAAAAGAGTGTAAAGGTTGACCGTATTCCAAAAGAACATAATTTGTAACGTCGACAATGTTGTTGATAGAACGTATTCCGCAAGCTTCAAGACGTATTTTCATCCAATCGGGAGAAGGTTTTACCTTTAAATCTTCTAATACGCCGACAGAATAATATAAGCAGGTTTCGGGGTCTTTAATTTCAACTTCAAAATCCGCATTTTCATATTGTGAATTTAAGGGTGAAAATTTTAATTCTCTTTTGTAAATTGCAGCAAGTTCTCTTGCCACACCGATAACAGACATTTCGTCACCACGATTTGCTGTCGGTGCAACATTCAAAACAATATCTTCTTTAATGTTTAACAATTTTTCAAGAGGCTGACCTAATTCAATATTGTCAAAAATTTTGTTCAAAATCAAAAGACCGTCTTCTTCCTGCATATTTTCAAGTGCAAGTTCGTCTTGAGAGCAAAGCATACCTTCCGAAACAACACCTCTGATTTTTGCGGGTGTAAGTTCAAATTGTTCACCTGTTTTTCTGTTGAAAACTTTAGAACCGACTGATGCATAAGGAACAATTGCTCCGACAAAGACATTTTGTGCCCCGCAAACAACCGTTCTTGTTTCATTTCCTTTATCGATTGTTACGAGGTGTAAGTGGTCAGAATCGGGGTGGTTTTCAATATTTGTAATCTTAGCAGTTACAATATTGGTAAATTTTGCTCCGATTTTTTCAATATCTTCGACTTCAAGACCGCTCATCGTCAGCGATTCTGCAATTTCTTCCGCAGTTAAGTCGTGTAAATCTACAAATTCATTAAGCCATTCTATTGATATAAGCATATTTTCGCCCTTATTAAATGTTTTATTTCACAAAATAATATTAATATAAATATATTGCAAAGTACATGCTTTAAAAAGTCACTGCTTTAAATTTGTTTATGATAAAATAGTTGCGTGGTTTAGAACAGAAAGGTAAAAAAATGAAAAAACTTTCACCGC
The DNA here is from genome assembly GCA_964579375.1 of uncultured Muribaculaceae bacterium. GTDB lineage: Bacteria > Cyanobacteriota > Vampirovibrionia > Gastranaerophilales > Gastranaerophilaceae > RUG841. The sequence continues at coordinate 865 of CAZOGS010000115.1, read as the reverse complement.
TTCAAAAAGAAAGATTAAATTATCAACCGAAATTGCCGTCAGTACTCGCAAACGGCATCAATAAACTCGTCATGTCACAAGGCGAAAAAACTCAATCGGTTGCAGACCAAAAAGAAATTCAAGAATTATTCAAAAATTCTTACGGAATGCCGACGGTAACTTTCGAAACTTCCGCTAATGAAGACAAGAAAGCTGCAAAAAATATCGGTGTTATTCTCTCCGGCGGTCAAGCTCCCGGCGGTCACAACGTAATTGCGGGTATTTTTGATGCTTTGAAACAAGCTAATCCCGAAAATAAACTTTACGGTTTCTTAGGTGGCCCGTCAGGTATCATCGACGGAAAATATATTGAATTAACTGAAGATATCATCAATGCTTACAGAAATACAGGCGGTTTTGATATTATCGGTTCAGGCAGAACAAAACTTGAAACAGAAGAACAATTTGAGAAAGCTCTTAATGTTTGCAGAAACCTCAATGTTACAGGTATTGTAATCATCGGCGGTGACGATTCAAACACTAACGCAGCTCTTCTTGCAGAATGGTTCTTAGCTAAAAATGCAGGTATTCAAGTTATCGGTTGCCCGAAAACAATCGATGGTGACTTGAAAAACGAACAAATTGAAATTTCATTCGGTTTTGACACTGCAACAAAAACTTATGCTGAACTCGTCGGAAATATTCAACGTGACGCAAATTCAGCTAAAAAATATTGGCACTTTATCAAATTGATGGGAAGAAGTGCTTCTCACGTTGCTTTGGAAGTCGGTTTGCAAACTCATCCGAATATCACTTTGGTTTCGGAAGAAGTTGAAGCAAAGAAAATGTCTTTGGCTCAAGTTGTTGACAGTATTACAAAAGTTGT
>CAZOGS010000114.1:0-5705 GCA_964579375.1 uncultured Muribaculaceae bacterium | reverse complement strand
ACTCATCATTCAGTAACCCTTCATTTGGCGGCAGAAGAGAAGATTTAAAGAACATCAAATCTCTTTCGGAAAACAATATGCCGATTTTACCGAACAAGAAAAAACTAATTTTGTCTGCGATTAACAATGTCGGACAAACGGCGGACAAAAAAGACATTGAAATGCTTATGGGTACTGTAGAAACGATGAAATACGGTATTAAAAACAACTCTGAATTTGCAAAAGCTTTAGGCGGAGCAAACGGAGAAAAAGAAAATACCGATTGGGATAATATTTTACAAGGTACAATCAGAAATGCGATAAACGGTCAATCAGAAGAAGATAAAGCGGAATTAGAAGCAAGATTTCAAAAGATTTTTGGTGAAGAAAAACCTTTATCGGAAGAAGAAAAAACGATGTTGCAATTGAGAAGCGATATTTTGTCATCAAAAGAGATGACAGATGTTCTTTCTGATGCGGAAAAGACGACGGAAGCGGCAAGAGTTACTCAAAATCTTGATTATTTCATAGCATCTTCAGAAATTAACACTGACGACAAGATTAAATGTTTAGGAATGATGAAGCACTTCTTGAGCGATGATTATGAAATCAATCCTCAATTGAAAGATTATAAAGTACAAGCTTTTTCTGAAATGGTAAACGACTTAATTGTCGAAAGACCTGACGAAAAAGAATACACAATTAAAGATGTCAGCCAAAAACAAACAGGTATGTGTGCGGCTATTTCAATTGCACGTAAGACAATTTCTTACGAAGACAAAGTTCGTGCAATGGAAATTATGATGAATGAACTTGATGCAACTCCGACAATGAAAGTTTATGACAGAACAGCAATCGGAACGGGTAAAATGGTGGAAATTCCGAAAGCTCACGTTGACTTCACGGATGGTATGCAAAAGGGTTACAGAATTGTAGATACAGGAACTCACCAATGGATGAATGCGGCTAACGTTGTCGGTGACGGTTCAATTTCTACTGCTCATTACCAAGCTTTTGACCCTGAAAATTATGAAATTTTCAGAGATGCAAAGTGGTATAACGACATGCCGCAAGAATTTAAACCGGCACAAAATTGGCTCAGATACCTTAATAAGGAAAAAGAAGCCGTCGGAAAAGCAAGCGGAAGAAATGCCAACATTGCCAAAGTACAAAAAGAAATCGGACAATATAAGAAAGATTATGAATTAGAAGCCCAAAAATCGGATGCGGCAATCCGTTCGACAATTACATCCTTGGATTCTTCTGTTTCCGAACAAAAGGCGGTTGCTTTAACTCGTCAGATTTTGAAAGCCGACAAGTTGGAAAATCCCGAATTTAAAGTAACAAAAAGCGATACGAAGGAAATAAGACAAGCAAAAATTGCAGCCTTCTTGAAATCTGAACTGCCTAACGTTTCGGAAGAATTGATTAATGCTAATATTGAGAAAATTTCCGGCTTGAGAGATTTGTCAAACAGTGCAAACGAAAAACTTGATAAATTGAAATCTCACAGCACTCATCAAGCGATTTTTGCATACAATAAAAACTTATTTACGGCTGCAGCACACCACAGACGTTCGGTTGAAGCGGAATTGAATGTTCCCGAAAGATTGTCTGCATACGAAAAAGAACTTAATGTTCCGTCAAGAGCAGGTCTTGTTCAAGATGCAGCAAACAAAGTATTGAACAATTTATCATCGCAAGCACTTATTGAAAAAACAGCAAAGAATTTTGACGTTGATGCAAATGCAGATTCAGTTAAACTTGCGGTTGAAAAAGCGGTAACTACATCAGAAGTTGCAATTCCGACCCAAATTGATAACATTTTGGAAAAAATGGGAATGGGGGACAGAATAACGGTTGTTTCGAGCTTCCTCGATACGGCAGCGGAACAAATTAAATCAGGAAATAACGATATGTTGGAAGCTTATGCCGAAAACGCACATATTAAACCTGATACGGCACAAGTTTTGAAGAAAATCGAAACCGTAAAAGCTTCATTGCAGGACAATCCGTCAAATAAGCAAATACAAGAAGCTGTTAACCTTTTAGGATATAATAACCAAATTGAAATGACGGCAGATTTGTATAAAACATTTACGACTGCGGTTGAAGGCGGTGCTCTTACGAGTGAACAAGCGGTTGCTTTGCTTGGTCAATACCCGACAAAAACCATTGCAAACCTGGGAAAAGAAATCAAAGCTCTTAACGATAAACAAATAAATATTGAAACACAATTAGGTTTACCGACAAGACAAGAAGTTGTTTTAAACGTATTGGAAGCAACGGGAGAAGTTGTGTCCGAGAAAACACTTCAAGATATGCAAGCTAAATTTGATAAAGTTGCGGAAGTAAAAGCCGAAAATGACAACAGAATTGTCGATCCGAGCGTTAAGAAGCCGAAAATCCCTGATTCTGTATATAAATTTACGCCGGCAGAAAAAGCTCTTTATGCACAAATTGAGTCAAAATTACCGTCAATGAAAGAGTATGCAAGCGTAAACGCAAAAGAAATGAATAAAGCTTTAGAACCTCAATTAGATGCACTTTTTGCAGAAACGGGACGTCTTGCAGGTCACCTTTGGGTTGGCGGAGAAGGCGAAAGCGGTTTGTATGATAACCAATCAATCAAAGTTCTTGAGCTTATTACAGGTAAACATTATTACAATGAAGAAGATATTGATAAAGTAGTTGCCCATATTAAAAAGGGTGAAGGCTCGGGTACTTCTTCAACAAACGTATCTCACACCGAATATTCGGGACACGCTCAATACGTGGCAGAAGTTTCACAAGTTGCAGTTATCGACCCGCAAACAAAAGAAACAGTAATGAAAGATGTTTTGTGGCATGATAACACTTGGGGAAAATGCGAAGGTCAAAATGTTTGGACTGACGAAAAAGGCGTAAAGAGAACCGATTATGGTAACGGTTACGGCGGACCTGACGGATATGTTTTCGATGAACGTTTGTTTACGGGAACATTTGTTGACGACCAAAAAGTTTACGTCGGCAAAACAAAAGACGGTCAAAAATTTGATTTGTGGAAAGCAACAAGAATCGCCGGAGAAAACCCCGAAGCGGACAAAAACATTAATGAAGTTTTAGATTCTATTTTGAAATTAGGAAACGCAGAATCCGCTATTTCAGAATTAGAAAATACATTCAAACAATCCGCACCGGTTAACTTCGACCTTATGGATCAAACAATAGAAGCAATGACAACTGCAGAAAACAGATACATTGAAAAAATTGAGAAAGCTGAACCGCAAACTCAAGCAGCTTTGGATGCAATAAAAGATGACAATTTGAAGTTTTTACTCGAAAAAACAGCCTTACAAATGTCAACATCATCTGAAGGTGTAAAAAACTACATTCAAGGAATTATAGACCCTGTAGACCTTGAAAGAGCGAAATCAGATCTTCCTCAAATTCAAAGAAAGATGATTGCATCAACATTCTTAAAAGGAACGGAAGCTCCAAGAACTGTTTTTGCAACGGCTCAAGAAGATATTCTTAATGCAATAAATACAGTTTATGCAAATGAAACGGATATCGACGTTGCCGGATTGCAACAAACTATCGCCGGTATTGCAAATGTACCGACGGATAAGCTCGACGGTTCAATAAACAACCTTAAACAAACAATGGTTGAAAACGCAAAAGAACAAATTGCGGCTAATATCAAGGATAAGGCAAAAGTTGCACAACTTTCACAAAGTATTTCCGAAATTATCACATCGACAATTGATAATAAATTAACGATTAATACGGTTGAAGATTTGAAGAACAACTCGGAAATGGCTGATACAATTATTGAATTAATTGATAACAAATTCAATACATCTTCAGAAGCTGACTTACAAGCAGGTATCCAAAAGCTTCAAAATATGACAAATAAAGAATTTGAAGCCTTTATTGCGGATACAACATCTGCTGAGTTGGGCTTGAAAACTGTTACTGCACTTGATGTTGCAAGACAAATAAATGCACAAAAGAGTGTAGCGACAGATGCCTTCAAGCAAAACTCGAGATTGCAAGTTCTTAATACGGAATCACCGTTAACAAACGAAGCTCCGGAATGGCAATATCGTGAACTTCAAATGAAATTGCAACCTGTTCAAAATACAATTGACATTGCAAAAATGAAGCCGCAACTCCTTAATATGGGTATGAGAGCAGCCTTCCCGAACGCAGAAATTCTTACAAGCGAAGAAATTAATGATCAATCGGCAGCGTTACTTTCATCAATAGAAACTTCGGTTGAAAATATTAAAACTTCAGCCAACAAAAGAGAAGCTGCTGCTGAATTAAACCAACAAATCAGAGAATATGTTTCGGCAAATATTGCGGAAAAATACCAAGATAAGACAAAGGGATTGTTGAACGCTTACGTTACAGCCGTTAAGAACGGTTCCGCAAAATCGGAAGAAATTGCAAACGCAGCGGCAGAAATAATCGGACAAGGTCATATTACAAAACATCCGGATGAAATGATTAAAACATTCATTAAAGAAGTTCAAGCTAAAAATCAAAATGAAGAAAAGCTTGCAACACTCCGTGAATATATGACAACGGCATATCAACTTTCCGAATATGCAAATGTTGAATACAGTTTGATTTCAAATGCCGAATCCGGTATAGAAACAATGATGAACAATGCTTTTGACGAACATTCATTATATTCAACGGTTGACGGAAGTCCGATTGCTTTAGATTCTGATGACGGTATTGATTTCTTGGTAAATCAACTTGCAAACCCCGCAAATAACAGTACAGCATTGCAAGTGTTCTTTGCTCATACGGGTCTTAGCGAAAGAGCAGTTGATGTGATATCTAAATCAATCAATCTTGAAGCAATTCCTGAAATAAGCGAACAGCTTAGCACGGAGCTTTCAAATATGTTAACGGAAATCAATAATTTGAACGGCGATTTTGCAGAATTTGCCGAAAATCAATCCGTTTCATATTCTTCATACAAAGATGCGGTTCAACATTTTGTTAAAACAATGGACAAGAAAATGGCAGAACAAGGTCAAGCTGACAGCCAAATCTACACTGCATATAAATCCATTATTGAAAAAACACAAAATGCTGATTTTGCAAAGAATTTGTCATCCGAACAAATAATGCCGATTCTTGCAAAAATTAATGATGTGGCAATTCAAAACTTGCAAAAGAGTACTCTGCAAAATGCGGAACAATTGAACGAGTTGTCATATACATTAACTAATAAGTTATCGGCAATGGAAGCACTCAAAGTTCCTGAAAATTCAGAAAGCGAAAAGACAAGAGTCGATTTTGTTCAAAAAGGTAATGACATTTATGTCCAACTTGTTGAAACAATCAATAAAATCAACGAAATGATTGCATAATTCAATCGATTATAAAAAGGAGCGTTGTCACTTGAACAACGCTCTTTTTTTTCGTTACCCGCAAAAAAAAACGACGGTTACAAAACCGCCGTTTCTATTTTTTTACCAAAAACTATGCTTGTTCAAGAGCAAGTGTTCTTGTTGTAATATCGGCAACTTCAGAAGGTCCGAAGTATTGAATAGCTCCGGGGAATAAATAATCTTCGTTGATTGCCCATTCTTCTCTGTTGTCTTGAAGATACTTGAATACAGGTCCGTCGATTTCAACGAGTGCCTTTTTGATAACCGGTTTCATTTCTCCGTGACGTTTTTCCATATTCATCATCATTGTAAGAGGAATACCGCCGGCAACCC
>CAZOGS010000113.1:0-5714 GCA_964579375.1 uncultured Muribaculaceae bacterium | reverse complement strand
GCTTTTGCTTGTTTCTTAGCTGCTGCAATTTCTTTATCTTCAATCATATAAGCGATTTTTCCACTGTTTGAATATTGAATTTTTGAATTTGCAAGATTTTGTACATTCAATACGCATTGAGGTGTGTTACCTAAAGCGAAATGTTGCATTTCTCTGTTATTTACGCCATTTTCGATGAGTTTTGCCGCATCTGTAAACGGAAGAACATTTTGTGAAAATTGCAATCCGCCCGTATCTGTTAACAAACCTGTGTATACAGCGTTGTTAAATGTTTTTGAAAGTTCTTTCGGTTCAATTCCCAAAGGTTCCGCAAATTGCATCATCAATTGTGTTGCCGCACCGCAAGATGGGTCAACGAGGTTAATATCGCCGAAATTGTTATCTGTTCCGTCTTCATACTTTTCATAAGGGTGGTGGTCAATTTTTAATTTGTGGTCCGCTTTTTGATATACACCTTGATAATAATCTTGTGCTATCATTCCGGGTTTTGAAGCATCAACTGAAACGCAAAGGTCATATTTCCCGTGACGTTCTGCCATTTTATCCGCAAATTTAGCGTCACCGTTTGGTCTTGTTTCAACAATGTTGACACCTTCTAAGCCTTCTTTAAGAAATTCATATCTTTTCGGTAATGGTCCAAAAATGAAACAATCAACTGTTTTCCCCGTTGCTTGGTGAAGCATCGAAGCACAAGAAAAACAAGAGCCTATACTGTCACCGTCCGGTGATTGGTGACCGGAAACAGCAATTCTTTCAATGCTCGGGTCTTTAATAACCTTAACCATTTCTTTTATTGCTTCTGCGTTTTTGTCACTTTCGGGGCTCCATCCTCCGAATGAAACTTGTTTTACCATTGAACGGTTAAATGCCGCCATTTTGTCCAAAGAACCTTGATTGTAATTAGGTCTTTCTTGTTGCGTTGCAACTTCCGGTTTAGTTGCTTGTTGTTCGTTTAATTTACCTAAATTAAGCTTACCGGTTGCATTAAATTTAATATCCATGCGTTACCCTTTCATCAAACACAACCGTTTAAAAGCCTATAAGAAAATTATTTTGCGATTTATTACTAAAATTGTTACATAAATTAATATTATTTTCTTCTTGTGAAAAAAAATCAAAATTATTATAATACCCTTATGATAAGGAGATTTTTATGAAGAAAGTTTTAATTATTTCTGCAAGTCCTCGCAAAGGCGGTAATTCTGATGTTTTGTGTGATGAATTTGCCAAAGGTGCAATTGAAGCCGGAAATTCCGTTGAAAAAATATTTTTGAAAGACAAAAATATTAATTATTGTACAGGCTGTGGTTATTGCAATTCCGTTGATTATACGGCTTGTTCTCAAAAAGATGATATGGCTGAAATTTTGGATAAGGCTGTCGATGCGGATGTAATTCTTATGGCGACTCCTGTTTATTTTTACACGATGAACGCAATAATGAAAAATTTCATCGACCGTTGTTGTGCAAGATATACTAAAATAACGAATAAAGAATTTTATTTTATTGCGACTGCCGCCGATTTGCGTGAACAAATGCTAAAACGGACATTTGACGGTTTTGAAGGTTTCTTGGATTGTCTTGACGGTGCCGTTGAAAAAGCAAGAATTTATGCAACCGGTGTTTGGAAAAAAGGTGAAATTGAAAAAACAAAATATATTCAACAAGCTTATGAACTCGGTAAAAATGTATAATCAATATTAAAAAAGACCTCTCTTGAGGTCTTTTTTTATTCGTTCTTCTACTTACTAATTGATTTTGAATAGGTCACATATTTGCATAACTGCGGATTGAAGTCCTTTAAAATTCTCCATATCTTGATTTATTTTCATTGAATTGTTTCTTATTTTGATTACAATATAGCTCAATGAATCTTTCAATGTCTTATTCTTTTCAATTTCATCAATAAGTTTTTGAGAGTCTTTTATCAGAGTCGGATATTCTTTATTTGCAAGAGCAAATACATTTGCTAAATTTTTACAACTGATAGTTTGTGCTTCTGTTAATCGAAAATCAGGGTCACTTCTTTGCTTTTCGGAAATTTCTTCTAATCCTTTTGTTATTCCGTTTATGATTGCAAATTGCAAGTTCTCTGCTTTTTCGCCTTCCGGAAGATTATTAAAGTTTGCATCTTTTTCCCCTTCAACAAATTTTTCGAAGTTAAATTCTTCTATAATTTGTTTATAACCATCCTCTAATAAAGTATTTATATCCTTTATTCCTTTTTCTGTTTCATAAAATATTCCGTTCGGATTAAGAACAATTGCTTCTTTTTCGGGGATGCTAATGATTATTTGATTTTCCGCATTTATTTTATCCATTGCATAAAATAAAGAATTCTTTGTTACTGCATCTATTTCAATTGTTTTCATTATTTTGTCAGCTCTTTCCATTTGCGGGATACAATTGTTTTCGCTGAGTTTTCCGTCAAGTATAAGTTTGAAAAACGGTGAAAGGTTGTTTGCAATATTTTCAAATCTGTTATTTGCAATTTTTAAAATGTATGTGCCTTTTCCCCATTGAACTTTTTCTTCCCGTGTAAGTGAAGAAAAATCAAATTTTTGTAATTTTTTTTCAATTGATGCAATAATTTCCCTCTTTAAATCAGCAAGAATGTTTTCTTTCACCGAAGGATCTTCTTGTTTGTTTAACTCAACAAATCTTTTTTCATATTCCGCAATTTTGGGGCTGTTTTGATATATGGTTTTTTGCATTAACAATAAGCCGCTTAAGGAAATCATTTCTGTTTCGTTTATAGCTAATTCCGCATTGTCAAGGCTTTTATCAAATATTGCGATAATTTGTTCTTCCGATAAAACATTTTCATTGGAAATTGGTTGTTGCTGTTTTTCTATTGTTTCTTCGGGAGCCCTTTGTTTAATGTTTTGATTTTTAGTTTGAATATTTTCTTCTTGTTTGCTTTCATTGACTTCCGGTTCTGTTTGAACGGTCGGTTCTTCTGTGGTTTGTTCCGTTTGAACAGTCGGTTTTTCTTCTGCTGTCGGCTCTTCTTCTTTTTGTAAATATTGAGTATCTTGTTTTACATTTTGAAATTCATCTTGTTGTTCTTCGGGGGTTTGAAGAATTTGTTTCGTTTCAAGAGTCGTTTCTTCCTTATTTATATCATTAACCGTTTGTTCCGGCATTCCTTTGAAGCTTACGGGTGCCTCTTGAAGAATATATTTATTCGTAGAAGCTTCCGCAACACAAGAAAACTGTAGTAATATAACCATCGCACTCAAAGAAAATAATATTTTTTTCATAAAACTCAACTCCTTGTTTTACTATAAAATTAGCATATAAGCTTTATTAGGTCAATTATTTCGATGTTTTTTCTTCGGTTTTTGTTAAATTTGTATCACTTGACATTTTATAGACAATTGTCTATAATACAAATATGCTTACGAAAAAACAACAGGAATTTTTTGAAAAATTAAAAAATACGTACGGAAAGGAAACTTTGCCAAGTTTTGAGGTATTGGCGGAGCAATTCGGATTTAAACATAAAAATTCGATATGGCAGTATTTTAATAAGTTCAAAGAAGAAAATCTGATTTTTGAAGAAAATAAAAGGTTTCATATAAACAGAAATCTTTTCGGGGCAAAAATGATGCTTTCGCATGTGCGGGCTGGGTTTGCTTCTGTCGGAGAGGATTATGTTGAAAAAAGGGTATCGCTTGACGAACAATTTAAAATTGATAACCCGTCGACATTTTTGTTTACTGTTATGGGTGATTCAATGGTCGATTTAGGGATTTTTGAAGGTGATACGGTTGTTATAAAAAAATCTTGTGAGTGCAGAAACGGAGATATTGTGCTTGCGTTTATAGACGATGGTTACACGTTGAAAACGTACAGAAATAAAGACGGCAAGGTTTGGCTTGAACCGGCAAACAAAAATTATCCTAATTTATATCCGAAAGAAAAATTAGAGATTTTCGGAATAGTTAAGGGTGTTGTGAGAGAGGTTTAGGACGTGAACGGAAAAATGGAAAAAATGTTGGCACTTGCAGATTGTAATAATTTTTTTGTATCTTGCGAAGTTTTGAAAAATCCGTCTTTGAAGGGAAAAGCGGTTTGTGTTCTTAGCAATTGTGACGGATGTGTTGTTTCCCGTTCGCAGGAAGCGAAAGATATGGGGATACCGATGGGGATGCCTTATTTTATGGCAAAGCGTGATTTCCCTGAGGTGATATATCTTTCAGGCGATATAAAAACTTATTTGCAAATTTCAAAACGTGTTCAAAATGTGCTGAGAGATTTTACTCCCGATATTGAGGTTTGTTCTATAGATGAAGCTTTTATGGATGTTACGAAGCTGTATAAGCTTTATAATGTCGACGGGTATGAAGAGCTTGCGGAATTTTTGCATAAAAAATTATTGGCGGAAGTCGGAATTCCTGTTTCAATCGGTATTGCAACTTCGAAAATTCTTTGTAAAGTTGCAACTGATAAAGCAAAAAAAGGTAATTTCTATTATTTTCTTTCCCCGAAAACGGTAGGCAAAGAGGTTGAAGATTATCCTGTTGAGAAGATTTGGGGAGTCGGAAAAAATACCGTTTCTCTTCTAAAAAGTCACGGGCTTTATACTGCGGGGGATATTTTCCGAAGAGATAAGGAATTTTTTTCTCATTATATGGGAAAACGAGGAATGGAGTTGAAGTTTGGTGTTTTGGGTGAAAATTCTTTGCCTTTGGTTACGAAGGAAGTGAAACCTAAATCAATACAAAAAACGTCTTCTTTTTCTACGCCTACCAATGAAAAAACGTTTCTTAAAAATTCTATTTTGGAACATTTACATAACGCTTGTCGGAAAATGAGAAAGTATGAGCTTACAACATCCGAGTTGACGGTTATGTTGAGGACAAAGGATTTTAGGATTGTTTCCGTTTCTGATGTGGTGGAAAATCCTACAAATGCGGAATATTTGTTGAATAAAAAAGCGGTTGAATTATTTGAGCAGATTTATTCGAGATTTAATTTGTATCGTTCAAGCGGGGTATATCTTGGCGGATTGAAGGATGAAGATGTTCAGCAACTTAATTTTTTTGAAAACAATGATAAATATGAAAGAATTTCGCAAATTTGGGATAAGATTGAATCTCAATACGGGCAGGGAATTTTTCAAGTCGGGAACTTGCAAATGAATTAATTTTGAATATTTTATACAACATTCTCCCATTGCAACCATAAGGTTGCTTTTTTTTTGCGGATTTTGTGTAGGGTGAACGGCTTGTTTTTGTGGAGCAAAATCCAAGACAGATACGACTGTTTGAACGAAGTGAGTTTCGCCGCTCAAGTTGAGTTTACAAAACAAGACACGAAGTTGCAGTGGGTGGTTTTGCGGTACTTTTGCCACCAAAAGTACCTAAAAAAGAAACTTAAAATTAAATCCCTGTTTGTATTCTAATAGTTGGTACATTTGTGCTAAAACGGTCAAGACTGATTTTCGGTAGGGCGGTACTGTTTAGGTTTTGATACGGTAAATCAAAGATTTACCACTCCTACAGCCTATGAATATTGATGTTGGGCAGGTATGCCCAACCTACGAGTAAACAACAAAAACAAAAAAGCGACATTTTCATGCCGCTTTTGTAATTTTATAAAAGAACTATTCGTCTTTATCGTTTTCTTCAGTTGCTGATTTTTCAGCAGGGACGGTTTCTTTTTCTTCCGCATCAACGGTATTGAATTTGATTTTCTTATCTTCGAGAG
>CAZOGS010000112.1:0-5730 GCA_964579375.1 uncultured Muribaculaceae bacterium | reverse complement strand
TCATCTTTAATGTTTCATATCTTTTTCGAGTTTTAATTTTTGTGGGTTCTGTTGGTGTTGAACAAGCAATAAGTGCGAGTGCCAATGCCCAAAATCTGTCAGCGTGTCCGTTTACTTCCGAAGTTTCTGCATCAAACCTGATATTTCCTGCTTTAGTAAAAATTCTTCTGATTGAGTGTAAATCTTCCCTGATGTCGTGGTCAGACGGGATAAATACGGATTTATCTTCAAAATTGGTTCTTAGGTTATATGCCATTTCTTCTTTTGATTTATTGGTAAACATAACTGTTTCGACTCTGTATTTACCAAAATCTTTTTGAGCGGTTTCGGCAAGTTGCATACCTAAGCCGGTTGAATCAATGCAACACCTTCTTAATTTCGGATGTTTCAAAATTCCTGATAAAACTTCATATTGAATATGGAACGGAGTTTTTTCCAAAACTTTAACTTTTCTTGTATATTTTGTGTTTTCAAATCGTTCCAAGCACCAAATAACGGTTAAATCTTTTCTTCTTCCGATATCAATTCCGACATACAAATCCCCTTTTATTTCATCAAGTGATTTTAAAATATCGGATACTTCACAAGTAGAAATTAAATCGTAGGGAAGAAAAGCACAGGCTTCATCTATTGCAATACAGCAATATTCCTGAAACCAAGTGTAATCATCAAAACAGTTTTTGCATTCTTCATCAAGCCAATCCTGACGTTCTTTTTCGGTTGTCGGTCTGCCGTAAATTTTATCAATTAAACCTTCGGCTACTGCAAGATGTATCGGGGTTTTGTGGTGTGACCACTTGAGTTTGCCTTTGTTAACCTGTTCCAAGAATTTGTAATACAAACAACTTTGACCGTTGTGAGTTGATAAAATCCTTAGAGGATAACCCCAAGTTATACAAGGTCTTGCGGCTTTCCAAAGTTCTTCGGGGTTATTGTGAAAAGCAAATTCATCAAGAACAACTTTTCCGCCTTTACTTCTGAATCCTTTAGGATTAGATGATAATGCGTGGATTTTTGTGCCGTTTGAGAATTGAATAACATAGGCTTTGATATCCTTTTCTTTATCCAAAACCTGTTCGCCTAAGTCTTTGGCTGCGATATTGAATAAAGTTGCCCATTGCTTGCAATAATCAATATATTCTCGAGCTGCCGATTCATCAGCTGATGAAAACCAAACAGCAGGAACTGTCTTTTTAACGCAATCCCTTACATCTTCATAACTTTGAACATACGTTGCTCCTATTCTTCGGGACTTTTCCCATATTTTTACTTTTGAATTGTCATTTAGCCACCGCATTTGATACGGCAGAAAAAAAGCTGATTTAATTTTATTCGTTGTAATCTTCTTCATTATGAGTGATTCCCAAAACTTCTTCTTCAATTTGTGCAATAAGTTCAGGAGTCAGCCCACGAGGTACAACCTTTTTCTCTTTTTTAGATATTACATCTTCGTAATCTTTGACTTTTGCAAACATAGGGATAACCTTGCAAAAAGCATACATTCTCCCGGGATCAACTTTTTCTCCGGCTTCCAAATCTTGTGTAATATCTTTCATCAGTTTTCGTGCAAATTCATAAAGTTCTTCATGAAAACATTGTTTTGAACGGGTATAATTTAATTTTTTGTGTTTCCAATCAAATTTTTCTATCCAACGACAAACAGTCTTTGTTGAAATATTTAATTTGGAAGCAACTTCTTCTACTGTATTAGCTGATATTACATACAAACGCTCAGCTTCATTGATAAGATATTCTTTGCTATTCAAATTCAGACTCCAAATTTTTAATTTTTTCAGCCAAAGTTTTTAATTCTTCAACAACATTTGATAATCTTTTTGTTGAAACACAAACTTTTTCCATATCAAGATTTTTTACATCTTCATACGGATTTAAAAGTGAACGTATAAGAATAACCAAGCCTGACGCTTCCGTATCCAACGTTCGGAAGCGTTTTTTGCTTTCTGCAAGCATTCCTTTTAATTGCAATTTTTCAGGATTCATCTAATGAACCTCCTTTTTCAAAATCGGACACCAAAGATTGTTGTCGATTTTGCTTTCAATTCGAGAAAGGATTGCAGCGTGATACTGATTTGTTTCAAGCAAATCTTTTAAAATATCAAAATTATTCTTGATAATTTGTTCAAAGGCTTTGACCTGCGATTGATGATAGATATACCAAATGGCAAAAATCAATGCAGGAAAACCAACATTTTCAATAAACGGTGATAATTCGGTTAAAAATTCCATAATAATCCTTTTCTTTGGAAAAACAGAGGCTGCGGCATAAACCGCAACCAAAATATATCTTAAGAGGGGGTATGTATATTCAAACTATAACTTTGTCCAATAATCACTTTCAAATGACATTGTCAAATTAAAAGTTATGACATTGTCATTTGAAACAGCCTCAAACCACCCGTTATAGTGAGAATACAGTTTGAAATTTCCCCGAAAGAAAAAATATAAGGAATGAAGATGAAATTTTACGAAGTTTTTAAAGCAGGTAAATACCCACAAGGTAAATTTACCAAAAAAGAAATCTCAGAAATCGCTAAAAATTATGACCCAAAATTCTGTGAAGCCCCTATCACTATCGACCACCAACAATCAGGACCCGCTTATGGTTGGGTTGAAACAGTAAAAGCCGATGGCGATAAATTAAAAGTTGCCTTCAAAGATATCCCAGAATCTTTTGAAAAAGATGTTAATGACGGTAAATACAAAAAAGTTTCCGTTGAACTCTACAGAAACCTTGAAGGAAAAGGTGCATACTTAAAAGCGGTTTCATTCTTAGGTGCTGCAACTCCTCAAATTAAAGGACTTGAACCTATTAAATTTATGGAATCAGAATCAGATATCTTTGAATTCGAGGGGGCAAATGAAATTAATGATGCTTCCGAACACTTCACAGAAGCTGATGTTGATGATTTAAAAAATCAAGTTGCAGAACTTGAAGAACAACTTGCAAAATTCAAAGAAAACAACAAAAAAATGGAAACAATTAAATCTTTGAAAGAAAAAATTTCTGCACTAAATGATGAAGTTGCAACTTTTAAAGAAAAAGCAAAAGACAAAGAATCAATCGAAAAAGAATTATCAGACATTAAAACAATGATAAAAAATCGTGAATTTGATGAATTTATCGATAAACAAATAACTAAAGGAACATTAGTTCCTGCAAACAAATCAACCGTACTGTCAGTTCTTCAGGAATTAGATAACGTACAAAAATTTGGGGAGGACTCGACAGTCATCTCTGACTTTAAATCTTTTATCGAGTCCCTACCGCCCCAAATTACATTCAATGAAACTGCAACTAAAGACAAACAATCCGCAAAAAATGATGTGGAAAAATTTGCCAATGCCGATGAAGATTCGCTTGAAATTTTCAAAGAAGCAAAAGCACTTTCAGAAAAAGAAAACATCTCGTTTAGAGATGCACTTTTGAAATTAGATATTTAAACCAAAAGGAGCCAACATTGGGAAGACTTGAAGAATTACGCATAAATGCGTATCTTTCGGAAGTCGCAAGAGGTTATCACAACAACGCTTTCGTTGCTCAACACCTGTTTCCGACAATTTATTCCGAAAAAGAAAAAATAGATATTTTTGAATTTAACAAAGAAGCGTTCCAAATCTACAACACGGAACGTGCAATCAGAGCTAATTCAAACGTTATCTCGCCAAAAGGTTTTAAAAAGCACACTGCAACCTTAACCGAACACGATTTATCATATCCGATTGATTATCGTGAAGAACAAGAAGCAGAAAAAGTTAAACTCCAACTCCACGCAACAAATGTCGTTACTGATGGATTGCAGTTGAAGTTTGAAAAACAATGTGCGGATTTAGTTCAAAATTTAGACAATTATCCGACTGAAAACAAAATGGTTTTATCAGGAACAAATTGTTTCAACAATGATGATTCCGACCCACAAGCTATTGTTGATGAAGCTAAAGACAAAGTATCCGCTAAAATTGCAAATGACCCGAATACAATGATTATCGGGCAAGATGCTTGGAAATCTTTAAAACGACATCCAAAGTTAAAAGAATGTATTTCGGATAATCAAAACAAACTCGTAACCCTTAATTTGTTAAAAGAAATTTTTGAAATTGAAAATATTTTCATCGGAAAATCAATCTTTGCAAATGAAAAAGGTGAGTTTGAACGTATTTGGAAAGACAATGTTATTCTTGCATACGTTCCAAATCTTGGAGATACCAGAACCGAATATGACCCGTCTTTTGGATATAGGGTTCGAAAAAAAGATGCTCTAAATATTGATGAGTACCAAAAAGAAGGAAACAAAGTCAAATATATCCGAGCAACCGATATTTACGATCCGTTCCTTGTCGGAGCAGAAGCAGGTTTCCTTATCTCTAAGGTTAACGGTTAGGAGGATTAATGGCTAAATACAAAATCAAACATACTTCAATTATGCATAACGGCAAGCTTTATTCTGAAGGTTCAACAATCGAACTAACTGAACCTCAAGCAAAACGTTTATCGGATTTTTTAACCATCATCCCTGAATCAAAACAATCCAACCCCCCTGCAACAAATAAGCAAGGTACAAAACAAAAAGCAGAAACTTCCGTAAAAGAAGAAAAATCTGAAGGAGGTAATGATGACAAATAACGGTTACAAACCCCTCTTGGTTGAATCAATAAAAGCCTCCTCAGATATTGAACAACACAGATTTATCGGTTTTGACGGAAATTATTGCACCGCAGGTGCTAAAGCCTTAGGTGTATCTGATGTTTCAACAGAAAAAGACCAATTTGCTCCCGTTGCAATTTATGGAATTTTACTCGTTGAAGCAGGCGGAACAATTTCAGCAGGCGACAGTATAAGTTCAAACTCTGACGGTAAAGCCGTTAAAACTACCGATTCTGCTATCGTAAACGGTTATTCTTTAGACAACGCAACCGAAGGTCAGGAAATAAGGATATTGATATAATGGATTATTGCACGATTGAAGATATAGAAACACAAACCTCCTCCCCTACTCTTATCCAGCTTACTTCTGATGATGGGCAAGAAAGTATCAATCGTGCCGTCGCCCACGAGGCTATCCTTTACTCTTCTACGCTCATCGACGGGTATTTGAGAGGTCGTTATACACTGCCTCTCAATACTCATTTCCCTATCTTAAGAATCCTTGCAATAGATTTGAGTATCCATCGACTTTACTCACGCAGAATGAGAAACGAAATGCCTGAAGTCATTGAAACTGCTTACAAAAACGCAATCTCAACCTTAAAAGATATTCAAAAAGGAATAATAACGCTCCAATCCGAAAATGATTTGTTTGAATCATCAGGATTTAATGCGTTGGAATACAAAACAAATAAAACGATTATAAATAAAATCTTTAATAAAGGTCGTATGCTTGAATATTAGAACGATTGAAAATTCCATTATCGAAAAACTAAAAACCTCTTTCCCAGAAGTTTTAGTTCAAGGTTTTCCCGATAAACCCTCCGAATTTATTCTGCTCCACCCGACAGGAGCTTTGCTTGTTCACTATCAAGGAAGCAATTACACAAATTCCAACGCTCTTGGATTTATTTCCCAAGAAAATAAAAAAGAGTTTTCAATAACAATCGTTACAAGAAACCTTAGAGAAAATAAAGGGGCTTACGAATACCTTGATAGTGTTAAATCAGTTTTAACAGGCTTTTCGCCTGACGGTTGTTCAAAATTAATGCCGACAAAAGATTTCT
>CAZOGS010000111.1:0-5736 GCA_964579375.1 uncultured Muribaculaceae bacterium | reverse complement strand
TTGTTTTGAAGCTGAGAGCGTTGTTGCTGACAACGAACGACTATCCCTGTCGGTTTGTGCAAAATTCTGACTGCCGTTTCAACCTTATTAACATTTTGTCCGCCTGCACCGCCCGATCGCATTGTATCAACCGTAATATCCTCTTGAGGAATAACAATTTTTTTCTCAAAATCTTCAATAACAGGGCTGACTTCAAGGCTTGCAAAACTTGTTTGACGCTTTCCGTTTGCATTAAACGGAGAAATTCTGACAAGCCTGTGCACGCCTTTTTCGGCTTTTGCAAGACCGTAAGCATATTTTCCGCAAATTTTAACAGTCGCTGATTTTATTCCTGCTTCTTCACCGTCAGAGCGTTCAATTAATTCAGTCTGCCAACCTTTTTTTTCTGCCCACCGTGAATACATACGCAAAAGCATTTGTGCCCAATCTTGAGCATCCGTACCGCCGGCACCTGCATTTACGGTAATAATGACATCATCTTTGTCGTATTCTCCGCCGAGAGTTTTTTCAATTTCTTTCGCCTCAAGCTCCGCAATAAGCTTTTTCAAATTCTTATCAGCATCTTTCAAGATGTTTTCATCTTTGCATTCTTCATAAAGCTCAAAAAATACGCTTACCTCGTCCAACAACTCCCGCCAACGCTCAATTTGAGCGATTTGGTCTTTTGAATCTTTAAGCTCTTTTGAAATTTTTGAAGATACCTCGGAATTTTGCCAAACTTCAGGTTTTTGCAGTTCAATTTCGCACTTTTGGACAATAGAAAGCAACTCATCGGGTTTGAGAAAATCCTCAGCCTTTTTGAGTTCGATTTTAGCAGTATTATAAGACTGTTTTAAATCGTCGTAAATCAATTATTTCGCTTTCTTTTTGTCGGTTGCAAACTCGGAATCCATTCTCGGGAATACGGGATGAATTCTTTCTTTTTCCGTAATTTTACCTGCAGAAAGTTTATTTGAAACAACATCCGCATATTTTACATTCATATCTGCTGAAAGTTGATCAAAAATTTCCTTTGAAATATTCGGGCAATAAGGATAAAGCATTACGGCAATTTTTCTCATCGCTTCAAGAACATTGTACAAAACTTCTCCGCATTCTTGCATTTTTTCTTCTTTTGCAAGTGTCCACGGTGCATTATCCGCAACATATTTGTTTACTGTATTTGAAAACTCAACAATCGCATTTGCAGCTTCGCAAACTTGATATCCGTCAAAAAATTTCTTAACGGCTTCAATCGCTTCATCGCCCGCTTTTTCAATATCATTTCCCGCTTTAATAAATTCAGGTTTAATTTCACCATCAAAATATTTTACAAGCATATTTAACGAACGGTTAAGCAAATTACCGATGTTGTTTGCAAGGTCAGCGTTAACTTTTTCTTTAAAGTCCGCATCGGAGTAATTTCCGTCACGTCCGAACGGTGCCGATGTCACCATATAATAACGAAGTGCGTCGGGCTTTGCTAATTCAAAAGCTTTTAAAATATCAGCAGGTGCAATTACATTGCCCAAAGATTTACTCATTTTGGTTTCGTCAATCGTAATCCAACCGTGAGCACAGATTGTTTTCGGCAACTCAACACCCAACGCCATCAAAATTGCACTCCAATATATAGCATGAAATTTCAAAATATCTTTTCCGATAACTTGAACATCTGCCGGCCAATATTTTTTGAAGTTTTCTGACGGGTTTTCCGTATCATAGCCTAATGCAGTGATGTAATTTGAAAGTGCATCAATCCATACATAAATAACTTGCTCATCATCATCAGGAACAGGTATTCCCCAAGATACCGAATTTTTGTTTCTTGAAACAGAAATATCTTCAATATCTTCAAGTTGTTTCAAAACTTCATTAACCTTGAAAGCGGGTTGTAAAAATTCGGGATGAGCCTTGATATGATTGATTATTGCATCTTTATATTTTGTAAGTTTAAAGAAGTAATTTTCTTCAGTAACTTCTTCCGGCTTTTTGAGGTGGTCGGGACAAAGTCCGTCTTCCGTCAAGTCACGAGCGTTCAAAAATGACTCACAACCCGCACAGTACAAGCCTTTGTAAGAGTGCTTATAAATATCACCATTTTCAACTAATTTTTTGAAAATCTTTTGTACAACCGTTTTGTGACGTTCATCAGTCGTTCTTATAAAATCCGTATAACCGATTTCAAGGTCTGCCCACGTTGCTTTGAACGAAGAAGAATTTTCATCACAAAGTTGTTTCGGAGTAATACCACGGGTTTCGGCTGTTTTTTGGATTTTAACGCCGTGTTCGTCCGTTCCCGTTAAAAAATATGTATCTTCAATTCTTTGTGTAAAATGTCTGTAAATAACATCACACATAATTTTTTCATAAGCGTGACCGATATGCGGTTTGCCGTTTACATAATCAATTGCGGTTGTTAAATAAAACTTGTTCATATTGCCTCTTACATCTATAATAAAGTTATTAAAAAGTTATCACAAAGATAAATAAAATTAAAGTAACAAATTTGAAAGGCAAAAAAATGCGAAATGACGGAAGAGCAAACAACGAAACAAGAGAAATAAAATTTACTGTAGATTATACGAAAAATGCACTTGCATCAGTACTTGCCGAGTTTGGGGATACGAAGGTTATTGTCACGGCAACAAATGACGATAAAAAACCGAAATGGATGGAAAAAGAAGACTCGAGAGGATGGATTACGGCAGAATACTCACTCCTTCCGACTTCTACATCAACACGTTGCCAAAGAGAACGTTCAAAAATTTCGGGCAGAACACAAGAAATTCAAAGATTAATAGGAAGAGCTCTTCGTTCTTGTGTTGACCTTGAAAAGTTAGGAGAAAGAACAATCATCATTGACGCTGACGTAATTCAAGCCGACGGCGGCACAAGATGTGCAAGTATTTGCGGAGGTTATGTTGCACTCTCTCTTGCAATTAACAGAATGATAAAAGAGGGCAAACTTGAACGATCCCCGATATTAGAACCGATTGCGGCAGTTTCTGCCGGAATCCATAACGGTGAAGTTATTTTGGATTTGAATTATGAAGAAGATTCTTCAGCTCAAGTAGACAGCAACGCAGTCATGACAAAATCGGGCAAAGTTATTGAATTTCAAACAACCGCAGAAGGTGAACCCTACGATATCGAAAAAATGAACGAAATTGTTCAACTTTCAAAAGATGCAATTCAAAAAATAATAAGCTTGTACCCTAATAGTGAAGCTTAAAAACACAAATAGTGTCAATGAAAAACAAAAGAGAGGTTTTCCTCTCTTTTTTGTTATTTACTGTTCATTAAAACTTTATTAATAGCGTCGGTACCGCCATAAAAGACACCCGTACCGGGGCTGACTTTATCAGGGAAAATACGAAGAACAAAAACATCTTCTCCGAATTTATTAGGTTTTTTTGCACCGTTTACATCAATAAATACGGCTCCGCAGTGAGTAACAGTGTAAGAAGTTTCTTGTTTATTTCCGTTTTCATCAAGAACTGCGTTACCATTTGAATCTTTAACATAATCATTATAGATGCTTTCACAGCTTGAATATTGCAAAATTTTATACAATGTCCCGTCGGATAGAATTATTGTAGGATAATTTCCGCCCCAAAAACCTTCTTTTTCAGTTGCATACGTAATATTATAAAAAACATCACTACAACCCGTTTCACTCCTGTTTTTACAGACCTTAACCGTATTTAAATATTTTGCAAATCTTACCGCTGTTTCATATGAGGCGGTAGCACTTTCAGTCGTCACAAATACGGCTTTGTTATCTCCAATCATACCTTCTTGAACTTGACCGAGTTTCAGAGCATTTATAATAACAGAATAATTCTTTTTTAACCTTGCATAATATTCCTGCTTCTGTGTATTTTGAATTATCGTAGGAATAGTCATTGCAGAAATAACACCAATGATTACAAGCGTAATTAATACTTCCGCCAATGTAAAACCATATTTATTCTTCTTCATAAGACACTTCTCCCTTGAAGTTATTAAAACACCTTACATAATTACATCGTCTTTTTATAAAAAAACTTAAGATGTTACTTCTTATTTATATTAAAAATTCTAACGTTTATTGATATTCAGAGGGAATATACTCAACTTTATATTTTGTAATATATCTGTTTCAAGTTTTATTTGTAACATTTTCGAAACATATTTTTTTATCGCAACAAAAATGCCTGTTTAGATGATTTAATAAAAAGTAAGTTTCAAAAGAAATCCGTCAACGAAACCGCTGTTCAAGAATACAAAAATATCGAAGAAAAAGAAGAAAAATATAGCTTGGCAGGAATTTCAAAACGCAGAAAAAATGGACAATAAAAACTAAAGTCAGGTTTTATGAAAAATTTTTCACAACAATCCACCCCGAACACAAATAAAATTTTGAGTTGGATTTATAAAATAATAATAAATTTATTTTTGGTAGTTCTGATTATATTAATCACGGAGGCTATACTTCTTTTTTCAAGTGCAAATAAGCTTCTGACGAACAGAGTTGAAGATAACAAGAGAGAAAACAATATAACTCAAAAAATTACAATAAATGACTATATAAGTGAAATTAAAAATTCAATGAACTTTTACTTCAATGATTACACTGAAGACCGCACATACATAAAAAAAGAAGAATTGAGAAAACCTTCAACAGGCAAAGAATACAAAGATGAAACCATAGTTATTTCCGGCTGTTCGTACGTATATGGTGAAAATATAAAATACGAAGAAACGTTTGGCGTACGTTTGGCGGGATATTTAAAGAAATATAAGGTCTACAACATTGCAATAAACGGCGGATCTCCACGAGAAACTCTTTTTATACTAAGAAATTATGATAAATATACAAAAAACGGCATACTCCCCGATAAAGTCGAAAACACAAAATATTTCATATATGTATTTATCAATGACCAAAAATTGAGATTAAGAAAAGACATTTACAGAATAAGTCCGCACTTTAGAATTGTAAAAGACAAACAAAAAAATGAACGATTAGAGTATTACGTACCACGAAATACGTTTTTTAAGAAAACATACATAAACAAATTTTTCTCTCGAAACACAAGGACATTCAGAAAGAAAATATATAATGATTTGTCAATATTATACATAACAGAAATGAAAAGAGAGGTTGAAAAAGTATTTCCGAACGCAGAATTTATATGCTTTTTATACGATGATAAACGTTGCATGAATTTAGATGTTTCGACACTAAGAAAAAATAATGTCAAAATCATTGATATAAATGACATATCCGATATTGATTTCGGAAGCGATGAATACAAAATATGGGATAATTTCCATCCTAACGGAAAAGCGTGGGAAGAAATTGTACCGCTTTTTGTAAAAAAAGCCGACATTAAATAGATACAATTTTAATAACAACATTTTAAACGAAAATTTATTTTCAATTGAAGTAGGTTGTAGTAAATCTTTGATTTACCGCATCAAAACCCAAACTGTACAGCCCTACCGAAAATCTGTCTTGACCGCCTCGCAATAAACGTGCCTACGCTTGCCGCCTACAAGCCCTTTGGACTTTTCGTCGTCAAGGCTTCGCACTCTGCTCGGCGGTCGCCCTCTTGGATTTTGCTTCACAAAAACAAGCCGTTCGTTCCACTTCGTTGCCACTCACTTTTGTTTTTGCTCCTTCGAGTTTGAGCCTTTCGGCTCATCACTCTACGCAAAATCCGCAAAAAAAAGCCCTCGTTTGAGGGCTGTACTTTAATTAGAGAGAGA
>CAZOGS010000110.1:0-5761 GCA_964579375.1 uncultured Muribaculaceae bacterium | reverse complement strand
CCGTCAGAGTTAACTTTTGAGGAGTTATATTGTCTTTGCGGAAACAATTTCATAATTCTTTCGCATAAAATATTCAATTCACAGATAAAATTTGGTTTTAAATGGTTTTTTCAAGAAATTATGACATACAAATTAGTCATAGGGGAAGTTTTGCTTGGCTCGTTCATAGTGCAACTTTTCGGGCTTATTACACCTCTTTTTACGCAGGTTATTTTGGATAAAGTTATAGTTCATCGGACGATAACAACGTTAAATGTTTTAGCATTTGCTTTTGTTGCGGTTTGTGTATTTGAACTTCTTTTGAACCTGTCAAGAAAATACATTTTTACGCATACCGTCAGTAAAATTGATGCAAAATTGGGAGCGAAATTATTCAGACATCTGTTTGCTTTGCCGTTTCCGTATTTTGAGAGTCGAAAAGTCGGAAATATTATAGCAAGAGTGCGAGAACTTGACCAAATTCGAGATTTTATTACGAATAAATCGGTGAGTGTTATAATAGACGTATTTTTTTCGTTCGTTTTTGTAATAATGATGTTGTTTTACAGCATAAAACTAACGATGATTGTAATTGGTTTTGTTGCGATGATAGCAGTTTTGTATTTGCTTGTCACGCCGGAACTCAGACGGAGATTAGAGAATAAATTTCAAATGGGAGCACAATCCAATTCATATCTTGTAGAGTCGGTAACCGGTGTTCAAACCGTTAAATCGCTTGCGATAGAAGGGTCTATGCAAAAGCATTGGGAAGATTATCTTGGCAATTATGTAAAGTCGGGATTTCAACTTTCAAATATGGGCAATTGTTCATCTGCCATTGCAGGAACATTGCAAAGGCTTATGACTATTGCGATTTTGTATGTCGGAGTCAAATTGGTTATTGAAAACAAACTTACAATCGGGCAATTAATAGCGTTTCAAATGTTTTCAAATCAGTTTACGGGTCCGATTTTGAGGTTGGTAAATCTTTGGAACGAACTTCAGCAGGCACTTTTGGGGATTGACAGACTTGGTGATATTTTGAATAATCCGATAGAACTTCATTCTCCAAAGGCGATTACTTTGCCCAAAATTAACGGGGATATAAAATTTGATAACGTTTCGTTTAAATACAACATTTCAATGCCGAACGTACTTGAAAATTTTTCGCTTGATATAAAGGCAGGTACGAAAATCGGCTTGATTGGACGGAGCGGAAGCGGAAAGAGTACGATTACAAAATTAATTCAGCGTTTATATTTGATAAACGAGGGGGCTGTATATATTGACGGTATTGATATTCGGCATATGAATCCTTATTGGTTAAGGCAGAATATCGGAGTAGTTTTGCAGGAAAGTTATCTTTTTAGCGGAACAATACGGGAAAATATTTCTATGCCTGTGCAAAATGCACCGATTGAGGCGATTATTCAAGCTTCTAAGATTGCAGGAGCGGATGAATTTATATCTCAGCTTCCCGAAGGTTATGAAACAGTTGTAGGAGAGCGTGGTTCAACGCTTTCAGGCGGACAAA
The DNA here is from genome assembly GCA_964579375.1 of uncultured Muribaculaceae bacterium. Taxonomy (GTDB): domain Bacteria; phylum Cyanobacteriota; class Vampirovibrionia; order Gastranaerophilales; family Gastranaerophilaceae; genus RUG841. Next base: position 4,248 of record CAZOGS010000110.1, on the reverse strand, counting down.
GACAACGGATTGCGATAGCAAGGGCATTGATTACAAATCCGAAAATTTTAATTTTTGACGAAGCGACATCTGCATTGGATTATGAGTCAGAGCGTGTAATTACAGATAATTTAGATAAAATCACTCAAAACAGGACGACCTTTATTATTGCTCATCGACTTTCAACAGTGCAGAAATGTGATATTATTGTTGCACTTGATAAGGGCAAAATTGTTGAAACGGGAACGCATGAAGAATTACTTGCGAAGAAGGGATACTACTATTCGTTGTATTCGGCACAAACATTGCAGTCTGGCGGTTTAAAATGATTAAGATAGATTTAGAAGAAATAAAAGAAAAATGTGATAATTTTGTCAAAAAGATTTTTAAGACGGACGATGCACACGAATTCAAACCTGTTTTGTCAGAAATTGAAGATGCACCGGTCAGTCCTGTTGGGAGATTGACGTTTTGGATAGTTACGTCAATAATTATTTTTACGGTATTGTGGTTGATTATCGGGAAAGTTGATATTGTTGTCAGTGCAAGAGGGATTGTAATTCCTCAGGGCGAAGCGAAAATTATCCAACCTCTCGAAACAGGTATTATTAGTGCAATACATGTTAAAGAGGGTGATTTTGTAAAGCAAGGAGAACCATTGATTGACATTGACCCTGCCACAACGGAACCTGCAATGGAAGCGGTAAAAGAAAATCTTGCAAATACGAAATTAGAGGTTGAAAGACTTACTGCAGTTCATACGGGACAAAAATTTTCACCCGAAAATACAGATGGTGATGCTGATTTGCAACGAACGATTTTTGATTTGGATAGGCAAGTTCTTGAAACACAACTTCAAATCAAGGATAATGAACTTTCTGCGGTGAGTGATGAACTTTCGAGTGCAAAAGCGGAAAAACTGACAAATGAGGAGTTTTTGAGGGATTCAAGGGACAGACTTTCAAGACTTCAAAAAGTTGCTGATATTGTTGCAAAAGATGAAATTATCGATGCAAAAAACAAGGTTAAAACATATCAAACAGAGGTATCTAAGTTAGGTTATAAAATCTCGGAATTAAACAGTCAAAGAATAAAAATTTTGAGAGAGAAGGCAAATATTTATTCGGATTACAAGGTGAAAAACGCACAACAAATTTCGGATAAAACGAAGCAGATGAATGAACTTCAGGCATCAGCAGATGAGATAAGTTTTAAAAATACGAAACAAACGCTTGTAGCACCTTGTGACGGATATATTGATAAATTGTTTATTCATACGCTCGGCGGAGTTGTAACTCCTGCACAAGAGTTGATAGCGATGACACCTGATGATATGCCGTTGTTGATAAAGGCAACTGTTTTAAATCAAGACATCGGATTTGTCAAGGAGGGAATGCCTGTGAGCGTAAAGATTGATACTTTTAACTTCCAAAAGTACGGAATGATTGACGGACGGGTGTTGACGATTTCAAAAAACAGTATTCAAGATGAGAATTTAGGACCTGTTTATGAAATTTATGTTGAACCTTTGACTAAGACCTTAAAAGTTGAGGGTAAAGATGAAAACATAAGGACAGGTATGACATTAACGGCGGAAGTCAATGTCGGTAAGAGAAGAATTATTGAATTTTTCATCTATCCGCTCATTAAATATCTTGATGAGGGAATGAGCGTGAGATAAATAATTCGAATTCATTTTAAAGTGTAAATTAACAATTCGGAACACTTGACAAAGATTGAACAAAGATAAATAATAAAAATATAGGGTGAAACCGTTAAGAATTGGTTCTTCCTAACGGCTTCTTCTTAGTACCCTATGAATTTAGCAATTTAAGAAAAGTTTCAACATCTCGAGTGTTGGAGCTTTTTCTTTATATTCTTTGATAAAAAAATCAAGAATAAGATATATTTTTATAATTGTCTATTTCAAATAATCAGAAACCGCATCATTTATATCCTCAAAGTCATCATTTGTTAGTTGCAAGTAGGGTCTTGCAGGGATTGAGGCTGATTTGTTTTTGCCTGCTTGTCCGCCGAGTTGATGGATTGCGGCATAATCAAGATTTGAACCTATAACGGCGGAATCGTTGTCGTAATAGGTATTAATTGAACTTGCAAGTTGACCTTCTACTTGCAAAATTTGTCCGGGCCATTTTCGTTTTTTCTGACGTTGTTTTTTTGTTGAATCTGCTAAATCTTGCCATTTTGGTCTTCCTTCATTTTTAAAATTTTCTTCGGTTGAATAAGCAAAAATACCTGCGATGTTTTTCATTAACGGTCGCAGGTTTTCGCCTTTTTGTGCAAGTTCAAGCAGTTTTTCGGTAACTGCTTTGTTATCAATTTGGATTTCTATCGGTTTATCCATTGAACTTATCTCTAATCGGATAATTTGCAATCAAAAGTTCTTTAAAAATTTTGTTGGTTCTATCTGTTCCTTGACGGTTATTTATGCCGTTTTGACGTTCAACTTCAACCATTTCAAAATCTTTGTATAATTCTCTGATTTTGGGAGAATCGTCATAAGAGAGAAGAAAACGCCCTTTGATACCTTTTAAAACATCTCTTAAACGCTCGTGGTCAAAATCTTCCGTTGAAGTTACGGCGTAACCGCAACCTTTTGAATACGGCGGATCACAATAGAAAAATGCTTCTTCACAATCGTATTGTTTGATTAATTTTTCAAAATCACGATTTTCAATCATAACTTTGTCTAAACGTTCATGAATTGCATCAATTTTTTCGGGAACATTTTTTAAAGATTTACAAGCACCGCCCGATGAACGTTTTACGGTTCCAAAAGTATCTCCACGACCGCCAAACGAACGAGTAATCAAATAATAAAATTGGACTGCTTTTTGAATATCGGTAATAGGAGTTGCGTTTAAATATTGAAAGAAAATTTCACGTGAACCTAAGAGATACTTAAATTCTTCCTTAAAAGCATTGGGGTGGTATTTTACGATTCTAAAAAGGTTTACAAGTCTTCCGTCAAGGTCGTTGTAGATTTCTAAATCCGCCCATTTTTCTTTGTAAAACAAAACCCACGCTCCACCACCAAAGGGTTCAATGTAGGATTTAATGTCTTTTGGGATTAAAGGTTCAATTACTTTCCTGAGCAAACGTTTTCCGCCAACCCAATTTATCAAAGATTTTTTATCAATTGTCATTTTTACTCCTAAATACTGTTCAAATCGTGTTTTATTGCTGTTCAATTAATCCGCTTGCGGGGTTATGTGACCACCCGACATCAGGAGCAATTCTTTTGCCTGTAAGTGGATCCGTATAGACTGTTACCGGCTTATACTCTCCCGATTTTTTGGATACAAGTGCCATTTGTTCTGATAATGTTCCGTTTGAAGAATACGGCTTTAGTTTCTTTTTAGTAATATTTCTTTCAGAAAGTGCATTAACTCTGCATCTGCAACGCCAACCGTTTGGCGGATAAAAACTTTTCCAAAACGGGTCATCATACCTGTAAACTAAACCGTTGAGCATAGCGTGTTCAGGCCGGGTCGCAGAATCCATAACGGCAACGTATTCCCAGTAAGGGCGATTGTCCACGTTATCTATTTGCGTTTTGTATCTGCCTGTTTGATATGCGGTTTGCATATTAACAGAATAAATGGTTTTTAATCTGTACATTGAACCGAGTTGGACTTTTTCTGCATTACCTTTTGAATCGACAACAATTAAATCAGCTCCTGTGGTACTCGGCTTCGCCTGCGTTCCTACGTCGCCATCGATCGGTTTCGTCCTGCTACGTCTTTGCCTACGCAAAGCCGTATCGGACTTCACACACGGCTCACGCATTCCCCACCAACCTTTTTTCTGAAGTGTCGGTTTTAATTCTTTTGAAAAATCTTTAAAAGTTTTTCCTTCTTCTAAGGCTTTATCTAAAGCAGAGCGGATATCTTTCAAGATATCTTCTCGCATAACTTTTGCAACCGTAAATGATTTTTTGTGAGCATCTTGCCATAATTCATACCAATCCCAAGTAAATTTGTTGTTTTTATTTTTGAAATATTTTATTGCAAGACCTGGTGCAAGTTTAAAAAGACTTTTAAGTTCTGCCATAAGCAACCTCTGAAAGTCTTTTGGCGACAGCTTCAACGACATTTACGGTTACTGCATTTCCTGCCATTTTGTATAAATGAACATCAGCAATACCAAGTTTTCTTGCCGTTTCAACCATTTCATCAGGGAAACCCTGAAGTCTGAAACATTCTAACGGAGTCAGACGGCGGATTCTGTAACCGTCAATTGTTCCCA
>CAZOGS010000109.1:0-5790 GCA_964579375.1 uncultured Muribaculaceae bacterium | reverse complement strand
TGGTTAACAAAATTTTACATAAAAAAATAATATAAGTTTCAATTGAAATTTATATTATTTTGAAAAGATTATTCTTCGATTGCGGCGTCAATTACAAAATTGTCGTCGGTAACCTCAACAACAGCCCATCTCAGCACGTTGAGATTTTGTTTTTCAAACTCATTCTCAACGTATTTAGCATCAAAGGGCAATTGTTTTTTGATAATAATTTGTTTTGTTGAAATCATTGGAAAATCCTAATGAGTGATTATTCAACCGTAACTGATTTTGCGAGGTTTCTCGGTTGGTCGACATCTTTGCCCAAAAATTCCGCAATATAGTAAGCGAGAAGCTGACAGGGTACATTTGCGACAATCGGTGAAAGTATTTCCGATATTTCGGGGATAGTTATTACGTCTTCAAAAATGTCTTTCAAGTTTTCATCGGTTGAAGATGTAAGGGCTATAAGTCTTGCATTTCTTGCTTTTGCTTCTTCGCTGTTTGAAAGAATTTTATCGTAGGTGATACCGCCCGGAATCATGACTGATAATACGGGCATGGTTTCGTCGAGCATTGCAATCGGACCGTGTTTTAATTCGCCTGCCGAGTATCCGGTTGCGTTGATGTAGCTGATTTCTTTAAGTTTCAAAGCCCCTTCCAAAGCTGTCGGGAGGTTAATTCCTCTTGCGATAAAGATGAAGTTTCTGAAGTTTGCAAATTTTTTCGCAACTTTTTTAATTTGTTCTTTGTCGTTCAAGATTTTTTCAATTTTTACGGGAACTTGAATTAATTGATGTTTAAGATTTTTCAAGTATTCGGGAGAAAGGGTTCCTTTGATTTCCGCAAGTTTTATTGCTAAAAGGTAGAATGACAAGAGTTGAGCCGTGTAAGATTTTGTAGCCGCAACCGAAATTTCGATACCCGCATTTACGGGAATTAAGCTGTCTGCGTATCTTGCCATACTTGAGTCAGGACGGTTTGTAATAATCAAAACGTGTGCATTTTTGTCTTTCGCCTGTCTGATTGCGGTAATGGTATCGGCTGTTTCACCGGATTGAGAAACACCGATGACGAGAGTTTTGTCGTTTGTTACGGTTTTTCTGTAGATATATTCGCTTGAAGCTTCGACGTCAACTGCAATTCCCGTAAAATCTTCGATAAGGAATTTTCCTACCATTGCTGCGTGAAGTGATGTTCCGCAGGCAATAACTTCAATTCTGTTAAGTTTTTTGAGTGTTTCTTTGTCCAATTTGACTTCATCGAGAACGATGGGTTCGTCTATATCAAACAATTTACCGTTCAAAACATTTCGAATTACATCGGGTTGTTCGTGAATTTCCTTGAGCATAAAGTGTTTAAATCCCATTTTGCTCAACGCTACGGGTTCCCAAGGAAGTTGTTCGATTTTCTTTTCAATTTTTTCGAGATTTTCGTTGTAAAATTCGAGAGAATTTGATTTAACAACCGCAATTTCTCCATCGTCAAGATAGATTGCTTTTTTTGAATATTCGATGAAAGCGGGAATGTCGCTTGCGATGAAGTTTTCGTTTTCGCCGACGCCGATTAAAAGCGGTGCATTTTTTCTTGTTGCAACGATTTTGTCGGGTTCATCCTTGTGCATAACGCAGATTGCGTAAGCACCTTTAATTTGTTCTAATCCTTTTTTTACGGCGAGTTTCAGGTCGTGAGTTTTGCCGTATTCGTATGCAAAAAGGTGTGCGATTGTTTCCGTATCTGTTTGTGAGCGGAAAACGCATCCTTTTTGGATTAAATTTTCCTTAAGCTCTTTAAAATTTTCAATAATTCCGTTGTGAACGAGAACCAATTTCCCGCAAGTGCAAGTGTGAGGGTGTGCGTTAAAATCGGTTGCTCCTCCGTGAGTTGCCCAGCGGATGTGTCCGATACCCATAGAAACGTTGTGAATTTCTTCTTGTTTTTCTTGAAGCAAATTTTTAAGGTTGCATAATTTACCGATTGTTTTGTAAACTTTAATCTCGCCGTCATCGTTGATTGCAACGCCTGAGGAATCGTAACCTCTGTATTCAAGACTTTCAAGTCCTTTCATCAAAACTTCAATTACGTTTTTCTTGCCTATATATCCGACTATTCCGCACATGCTAAATTTCTCCTGTTAACGTGTTTGTTTAATAATTATACAATGAGTAATACATTTGCGGTATTAAATTTACATAAAGAAAAGTTTTGCAAATTTAAACAGTTTTGCTTGAGCTCGTCGGTGCTGTTAAAAATGAATTAATTTTGATTTACAATAAATTTTAAATACTGTAAAATATTTTACGGAAAGGTTGTAAGAATGTTCAGATTTTTAACATCGGGTGAATCACACGGAATATCTTTAAATGTAATCATAGACGGTGTTCCGGCGGGAATAGAAATTGATATCGATTATGTCAATTCTTGGCTTGCAAAAAGACAGGTCGGATACGGTCGTGGCGGCAGAATGAAAATTGAAACAGACAAAGCTTATATAAAATCCGGTGTAAGATTTGGAAAAACAACCGGTTCGCCAATCGCAATCGAAATTGTAAACAGAGATTTTGAAAATTGGAAAATCCCGATGTCTTCGGCACCTGTCGAAATGACGGAAGAAAATGTCAATAAAATATCCGAAAAAGAAATTACAAATGTTCGTCCGGGACACGCCGATTTTGCGGGTGCAATAAAATACAATCAAGAGGATGTCAGAAACATTCTTGAACGTTCAAGTGCAAGAGAAACCGCCGCAAGAGTTGCGGTCGGAGCAATTGCTAAATCGATTTTGAAACAATTCGGTATTGAAGGTTTTTCTCACGTTTTGCAAATCGGTTCGGTTAAAACTGATGAAAAAATCACTCCCGATATAAAAATAATTGAAGAAAATGACCTCAGGGTTTCAGATTTAAAAGCATATGAGCTTATGAAAGCTGAAATTGATGAGGCTAAGGCAAACGGAGATACTTTGGGCGGAAAAGTTGAGGTTATTTATTCAAATTTGCCGATTGGTTTGGGTTCTCACGTCCAATGGGACAGAAAATTAGACGGACAAATTGCTCAAGCGGTTATGAGTATTCAAGCCGTAAAAGCGGTGGAAATAGGCATGGGCGTTGATGTTGCAAAAACTTCCGGCAAATATACCCATGATGAAATGTTTTTTGAAAACGGAAAAGTTTCAAGAAAAACGAACAATGCCGGCGGACTTGAAGGCGGAATGACAAACGGGGAAAACCTTGTCGTGAAAGCTTCGATGAAAGCAATTCCGACGATGAAAACGCCGCTTTCATCAATTAATTTGAAAACAAAACAAGCTATCGATGCTCATTTTGAACGTTCGGATACCTGTGCTGTTTCAGCTTGCGGAATTGTTGCCGATGCAATGGTTGCCGTTGTGTTGGTAAATGCTTTTATGGAAAAATTCGGGCAAGATAATTTTGAACAAATTAAAAGAAATTATGACTCATACAAAGAAATGTTGAGGAAAAGATTTGAATAAAAATATTGTTTTGGTCGGGCTGTCGGGAAGCGGAAAAACAACTATCGGTAACATTTTGAGCAGATTTTCGTCTTATTCTTTTGTTGATACCGATGAAATCATTGTGAAACAGCAAAATTGTTCCATAAATGAAATTTTCGCAGAGAATGGTGAAGAATATTTTCGTGACCTCGAAACGCAGGTTACAAAGGAAGTTTCCGACAAAGATTGCCAAATTATTTCAACCGGCGGCGGAGTTGTTTTAAGGGATGAAAATTTAAAAAATTTAAAGCAAAACGGTGTCGTTTTTTATTTGAAAACATCTGTTGAAACTTTGCTAAAAAGGCTTGAGGGAGATACATCAAGACCGCTTTTAAAAACCGATGATGTTAAGAAAAAACTTGAAAACATGTTGGAAATCAGAAACAGTTTGTATGAAAAAGCAGATGTAGTCTTTGAAACTGATAAAATGAGTGCAGAAGAAACAGCAAAAGAAATTTTGAGGATTTACAATGAAAGAAGTTAAAGTTGACATAAACGCAACAACAGCAAGTGATTATCCGATTTATATCGGTGAAAATTTGCTTGAAAATGCAAATGAATTGATTAAAAAAACTTGTAATGCAACAAAATATTTGATAATCACGAACGAGAAAATAAACGGTCTTTGGGGCGAAAAGCTCAACATTGAAAATTCCGAAAAATTCATCATTCCCGATGGTGAAAAATACAAAAATTTTGATACGTTAATTTCAATTTTGAATAAAGCGTCAGAGCTCAGACTTGATAGAAAATGTGCGTTTGTGGCTTTTGGTGGCGGTGTAATCGGCGATATGACCGGTTTTGCGGCATCTGTTTATCGCAGGGGCGTTGATTTTATTCAAATCCCGACAACGTTGCTTGCTCAGGTTGATTCCTCTGTCGGCGGAAAAACGGCTGTAAATAACGGGTTTGGAAAAAATTTAATCGGTACTTTTTATCAACCGAAATTAGTCATTGCTGATACAAAAACGCTTACGACCCTTGATGACAGACAGTTAAAGACCGGATTTGCCGAAGTTGTAAAATATGCATTTATTGAAAAAACTTGCGGAGAAGATTTCGGCTTTTTCGATTTTCTTGCAAAAAATATCAACGAAATTAAACAATTAAATTCAAAATATATTGATGAAATGGTTGAAATATGCTGTAAACTCAAGGCCTCCGTCGTTCATAAGGACGAAAAAGAAAACGGATTGAGGGCAATTTTAAATTTGGGACACACGTACGGACACGCACTTGAAAAATGTTCAAATTATTCCGCTTTTACTCACGGAGAGGCTGTTGCGGTCGGATTGCAGGTTTGTTTTGATTTGAGTCTTGCACTTAATTTAATAGAGGATGAATACTATGATAAGGCAACAGATTTGATTAACAAATTTGAGTTCAATTTGCCCGAGCACGAGTATTATGCACCTGAAAAATTAATTGAGGCAATGAAATTTGATAAAAAAGTTGAAGCCGGAAAAGTAAGATTTGTGCTTCCCGTAAAAGCGGGCGAAGTGAAAATCTTTGATGATATAAACAAAGAAATCTTAGCGGAAATTTTAAAATAAATCAGTAATTTGAAGTATCAATACAATATGAGATACGAGTATAATAGAAACTACCCCCGAAAATAGTAAAGGAGAAGTTATGAAAATTTTAATGGCAAATGACGACGGAATGTACGCCGTTGGTATTTCTGTTTTGGCAAGAGCGTTGAGTCAAGCGGGACACGAAGTTTATATTGTTGCCCCTGACCAAGAAAGAAGTGCAGCAGGTCATTCTTTGACATTGCATACACCTTTGCGTGTTACGGAAATTGAACCTCGTTACGGTGCAAAGCGTTGTTGGAAAACAAACGGAACTCCGGGGGATTGCGTAAAGATTGCCATTAACGCAATTTTGGAAGAAAAAGAATTGCCGGATATTGTTATTTCCGGAATTAACCACGGACCTAATTTGGGCTCTGATATTATGTATTCAGGTACGGTAAGTTGTGCCATGGAAGGTGCGGTAATGGGTTATCCGAGTATTGCTGTTTCTTATTGCGGAAATGATTATGTTCCTAATAACTTTGAGTATACGGCTAATTTAATCGTCAAATTTTTGCCGAAGTTGTCGGAAATTAATTTCCCGAAACGAACGATTATGAATATCAATGTTCCGGGTTGCAAAGAAGAAGATATAAACGGCGTCGTTGTAACGACTTTGGGTGCGAAAACTTATACGAATGAATATGAAAAACGTATCGACCCGAGAGGGAAAGAATATTATTGGATGGCGGGTGAATTGGTAACGGAAGGTAAAAACGACAGAAC
>CAZOGS010000108.1:0-5861 GCA_964579375.1 uncultured Muribaculaceae bacterium | reverse complement strand
GCGAAGAATCTCAAACAACTCAAAATAAAGGAAAAAATATGAAAAAGCATAAAAACGGTTTCACATTGGCGGAAGTTTTGATAACTCTTGTAATCATTGGTATCATTGCGGCAATGACAATTCCGACGTTGATGAACAAGACGAATGAACAAGAAACCGTTGTTGCGGTTAAAAAAGCCTATTCTACCCTTTCTCAGGCATATCAAAGGTTTGTTGCAGATTATGGAGAAATTAATCCGTCATATTTCGGTTCAACTGAGCAAGAGGCAACGAAAAATTTTGGAGACACTTTTTTGAAGTATCTAAATGTACAGAAAATCTGTGGTGTTGAAGCAGGTGGTGATTGTTGGTCTGCAGATAATGGCGGAATGTATAGTCTTTTTAATGGAAACGACTGGTATAATTATAATCAGTCTTCAACGCTTTATAAAATGAGATTAAATGATGGAACTTCAATAGCGTTGTCCTATTATATCAATTATGACAGTGTGGGCGATAATGATTCTTTGCAACATGTTTTGGGGTATATTAATTTTGATGTAAACGGAGATAAAGGTCCGAATGCATTAGGTAAAGATGTTTTTCTGTTTTGGATTTCAAAATATGGAATTGTTCCTTATGGCACACCGTATAATACGCATTCTTATTCTGCTCTTTCATCTTGCAGAACAACGGGTCATGGCTGTACCGCTTGGGTCATAACCAAAGGCAATATGGACTACTTAAGAAAAGATGTAAGTTGGTAAAAAATTAATTAAGCCCCGTGTTTTTAATTACGGGGCTTTGTTTTATTGCAAAGTATTTTCAACATCTTCTTCGACTTTGATTAATTTTCCGCAGTGTGGACAGGTAATTTCCTGACCTTTGTATTCTTGAGGGAATTTCAATTTTGTTCCGCAATCGCATTGTTTAAAGATGTAATTATTTGCTTTCCAAACTGTATCGACGGCATCTCGTTTTCTTTCAAGAATTTCTTTTTTCTCTTCTTTTTCCTTTTGAATTGTATCGGCAAGTGTTCCGATTGTTGCAGCCGCAATTGTTCCTGTAACAAGTGAGCCGTCAACTTTTGTTTGTTTGCCTTCGTTAGGTTTTTTAATTGCAAGGGGTTTTACGCCGTACAAATCTTCTTTTTTCATAATTGTTTTACGACCGACTTTTTTGAAAGCTTGGTTATAAGCATTAAAATCAGCACCTATCATTTTTTGCAAAACTTCGATACGTTTTTCTGTCGGCGGGTGGGTTGAAAACAAATCTCCGAAGATTGAATACCTGTTTTTATAAATAATTTCCGTATCAAGCGGGTGCACGATATACATTGCGGAGGTTAGTCTGTCTGCATCACGGAAGACGTAAATTGATCCCGAAATTTTTGCAAGGGCAGTCGCAAGTCCTTGCGGGTATCTTGTAAACTGTACGGCACAAGCATCTGCGAGGTATTCACGTTTTTTTGAAAGGGAATAATAAAAAATTCTTGCGGCTATCGGAGCGATTATCATTGCCAATAGTGCGATGATAATAATTATTATTTGTGCTCCGCCGCCGTTAGAACTCTTGCAACTTGAAGAACGACGACAACTGCCTCGGAGAATGCCTCTTGCAACACAGTCTGCAATCAGCATAATTGTACCGAGCATTATGCCTGCAAAAAGCATATACATCGTATCTCGATTGACGATATGGGCAATTTCGTGGGCAACAACCGCTTGCAGCTCATCCCTGTCAAGAGTTGTTAAAAGTCCCGTTGTTACGGCAATTGCGGAATTTTTCGGGTTCATTCCCGTTGCAAAGGCATTCGGCATTGGGCAATCTATAATATAAATATCGGGTCTTTTCGGCAAACCTGCCGCAATTGACATTTCTTCGACAACATTTTCAAGTATTCTGTTTGCCCCTGTCGGTATTTTTTTTGCATGATTTAGGGCAAGAATGGCATTTTTACCGCTTAAAAAGGCGACAACGAGCATTATTATCCAAAGAATAATTGCATAAAAAATACCCTGCAACATGGCATCTTGAAGGATTGCAATCTCTTTCGGAGAAAGTGTTTCTATGCTGTTTGCCGTCGGCGGACAAAGGATTGACGAAGCAAATAAGCCGACGCAAGCACCCAAAACAATCAGCAGACAAAGCATTGTAAAAATCAGTACACTGCTTCTTTTTTTGTTTTCCTCAATTTGATGCCACATAAGTCGTTCCGATTACCTAAAAGCTTACTTTGGGTGTCGATTTTTCTTCTGCTTCGGCTTCGAAGAATTTTCCTGTTTCAAAATTGAAAGCCGCAGCAATCATATTTGTCGGGAACAATTCTTTCTTTGTGTTGTATTCCATAACGGAATCGTTGTAAAATTGGCGGGCAAAACCGATTCGGTTTTCTGTCGAAGTCAATTCTTCCTGAAGTTGTAAGAAATTTTGATTTGCCTTCAATTCGGGATAATTTTCCGCAACGGCAAACAGTGATTTTAACGTTCCAGACAGAGCATTTTCAACTTGAGCACGTTTTTCAATGTTATCACCTACGTTAATCGCCTGTTGACGGGCTTTGATGACTTTTTCAAGTACCGAAGCTTCGTGAGCCGCATAGCCTTTTACCGTTTCGACAAGGTTCGGAATTAAGTCATGACGGCGTTTCAGCTGAACATCAATCTGGGACCACGCATTTTTAACCTTGTTTTTTAAGACAACAAGCGAGTTATACACTATCGCAACCCATAAAAACACAAGCCCCATAACGATTATCGGGATTAAAAGTTTGATTGTGGTTTCTGACATTTTTTCTCCTTATTACTTTTTATTTACAAAACATTTTTTTAAGACTGTCGGTTATCTGTTTCCCGTATGTGATTTTTCTTATTTTTTAATATTAAAAACTTCGCCTAAAAATTTTACGGTTTTTGTGGATTTTTCTTCCGAGTTTGAAAAATTTACAAAACTTCCGAGTTCGCCCTTGTCAAACCAAACTCCGTGCAAAGACGGGCATCTGTCCAAAATTGTATCGCCGATTTTGATTTTTTCCATAATTTTTCCGCAAATCGGGCATTTACGACCTTTTTCGCCTTCAACCCTCACAGCTTCCTGTGAAAAAGGGTCACTTTTTTCGTCTTTGACGCCCAAAAGTTGCCATTCGTCCGCATCAAACCAAAATCCTTTGCAAAAAGGACACCAATCAAGCTCGATTTTATTTCTCTCTACAACAACTAAAGTTTTTTTACAAACAGGGCAGTTCATTAAAAATCCTTATAAATTACAGAATATATAATACCATTTTTTCGTACAAATAAACGATTTTTTGCGGAAAGTGTTAAATTTTTTAATAATTTTATTTATAATGATGACATTGCGAAAAAAATAATTAAATATAACCTCGTAAGGGAGATTAAGGAATATGATTGAAGGATTACACAATTTTTTTAGCGGAGCAACACAGGCAACTTCTGCAACACAGATTGCAACGCCCGTAACAAAAACTCAGAATTATTCAAATCCGTTCGCTAATCCGTTTTTAAGCCAAAATTTGGAACAGATGAACCGCAGAAATGAATTTTACGGCAAAAATCAGCCGTTCGCAGGCGGTTATTTTGCAGGTTATTACAACAATAAGCCCAACATCGTCGGAAGAAAATTGTTCGTGGAAGTGTAACGGATTGCAAACATAAAAATTTTAACCCCGAAAGGATTGATTTCTTCGGGGTTTTTTGCAATAAAAATTTTTAAAACGGGAAAAAACATGTTGAGATTTTGACCGAACTTGTATTATTATTATGCATGTTTTAGAACAGGTTAGACTATGGCAAAAAAAGATTTGGCAAAACAGGATAATGCACTTATTCCGCAAAGTATTGATGCGGAAAATGCACTTCTCGGTGCGATTTTAACAAGTCCGACGGCTTATGCAAGAGTTGCGGATATGATAAGTGCGGAAGATTTTTACAAACCTGCAAACCGTTACGTCTACGATGCCGTAAGGAATTTGTACGAACGTAATGAACCTGTTGATATTGTTACCGTTTCCGAAAAATTAAAAACTTCGGGAAAACTTGAAGAAGTCGGCGGTCGTGATTATGTCACGGATTTGGCTTTGGATACGGTTACAACAGTAAACGTCAATTACTATGCGGAAATTGTCAAAGATATGGCAATTCGCAGAAATCTCATTGCTGCAGGTTCCGAAATTGTCAATATGTCATACGAAAACAATGACCCTGCTTTGGTTTTGGATTGTGCTCAACAATTGATTTTCGGTGTCGCTTCTCAAAAAAATACAACCGAAGTCGAAAATATTACCGATTTGGTCTACAAAACTTATGAAGAAATTGAATATCGATACAATCACATGGATGAGCTTTCGGGAACTCCGACGGGATTTTACGATTTTGACCAAATGACATCAGGGCTTCAAGCGGGTAATTTGATTATCCTTGCGGCTCGTCCTGCAATGGGAAAAACGGCTTTCGCCCTAAATATTGCCCAAAATGTCGGACTGCGGACAAACAGGTCTGTTGCGGTCTTTTCTCTTGAAATGTCAAAACAAGAACTTATGAAAAGACTTTTGGCTTCCGAAGCTGAAGTTGATGCAAGAAGGTTGACATCAGGTCACTTACAGCCTCAAGATTGGGAAAAAATTACAAAGGTTATGGAAACTTTCAGTACCGATTCGAAGATTTATATCGACGACAAGGGCGGACTTACCGTAACTGAGCTTAGGGCAAAATGTAAACGTCTTAAAATGAAAGAAAAAAATCTCGGCTTAATCGTTATCGACTATTTGCAACTTATGCAAGGAAATAATCCTAACGACAGAAACCAAGAAATTTCGGCTATTTCAAGAGGTTTGAAAATCCTCGCAAAAGAACTTGAAATTCCTATCATCGCACTTTCTCAGTTGACAAGAGGAAACGAAAAACGTGATAACAAACGCCCGATGCTCTCGGATTTGAGAGATTCAGGTGCAATTGAACAAGACGCCGACATCGTTTTATTCATTCACAGAGAAGAATACTATCAGCCCGATAATCCCGATTTAAAGGGCAAAGCAGAATTGATTGTCGCAAAAAACAGAAGCGGCCCTGTCGCTACAATTAATTTACTCTTCCAATCAAATATTACAAAATTTAAAACACCTGTTTCAACAAATACATTTTAATTAAAAAGACCTCAATCCGTGTGAAATGAGGTCTTTTTACTATTTTGTTTCGTTTTCTTGATTTTCTTGTTCTGCCTGTTCGGGATCAATGCCCAAATCTTTTAAGGTTTTTAAGAAATGTTCGGCTGCCGCTTTTTGTACTTCCGGAGGAACAACTCTTAAAAGCTCAACCGTCTTTGAAATAACGGGGTCTTTGTCATACCAACGGTTTCCGTTCGCAGGTTTCACCATTTCATAAAATTTGTCGATGGTTTCTTTCGAAACTCTTTCTTCGATTTTTAACAGAAAAACTTCAGCTTGTGCCCGCAATTCTGTTTGATAATCTCTTAAAATATTTATAACCTGTAATAAAACAGGATCGTGGTCATACCATCTTTTATACTTTGGTTGTTCCATTAAGATTTCCTCTAACTTTGTCGGCAACGACATCTTGTTCGCCGTCGACCCTTTCTATGTTTGCTCCTAACGCTTTTAATTTCGGAACTAAAAGCTCATAACCTCTGTCAATGTGATGTAATTCATCAATTGTGCTGTATCCGTCAGCCATTAGTGCCGCAATAACCAATGCCGCACCTGCTCTTAAATCGCTTGCTCTGAGGTTTGCTCCCGAAAGTCTGTCTACACCTTTAATTAAGGCGTGATTTCTTTCTTGATGTATATCTGCTCCCATTTTGCGAAGTTCGGGAACTTGCATAAATCTGTTTTCATAAAGACTTTCCGT
>CAZOGS010000107.1:0-5951 GCA_964579375.1 uncultured Muribaculaceae bacterium | reverse complement strand
CCGAAGTATCTCCTTGATAATCCAATAAATAGTTCGTGCATTATATTGCACGCTACACGTTCTCTATGATAATTCATTGTTAAATAACTGCATAAATATTACTGTTGGGCAGGTATGCCCAACCGACTTACTTTTTAGATTTGATTTTTATCTTGAAGCCTAAAACAGTAATAACTTTTCGTTTTACGCCGTTTCTGTATTCATTTCTGACAGAAAAAATTGTATTCAGTATTTTTTTAGAAGATATAGTTGCGTTTTTTATTTTGAGATTAAAATCGGCATTCATTGCGAACATTGTTTCAAAATTAGAATTATAGATATAATCATAGAGCATATCTTCTTTTGAAAGATTTGGCAAAGGCTTTGACAGTGCAGATTTGAGCCATTCTTCAGCCTTAACCTTTTCATTTGCAATTATTTTTTCAGCGAGAGAAAAATCTAATTTTAAATCGAAATCTTTAATTTTATAAATATCATCAATATTATTTACGATTTGACTACCGAGTCCCATATTTTCAAAAATTTTGTATCGGGCAAAGCCTCTCCAAGAATTTAAAATTGAAATAAAAGGTTTTTGGTATATCGTAGAGAAACAAGTACCGTGGAAAGAATCGGTCATAATAAAACTTGCATTTTTGCAATAATATACAAAATCCTCAATCGAAACATTATTTTCATCAATCAACGGAGAATTGCCTTTATATCTCATCGTTGAAATAAGTTTCAACTTTAAACCGAGAGTATCAGCCACATATTTAACAACCTTTTCTTTTTCGGGGGTTAAATCTAACATGTAAGCGAATAAAAAGTTTTGCAAATTGCGTTCGGATTTTTCGGCAAGCTTATCAAAGACCTCTTTGTCAACCAAAAGTGTGGGGTCGAACAGATGCACCGAGTCAACATTAAAAATTTCCTTCAAATTTTTAACACCGGTTTCTTCTCTAACCGATAAAGCATTAAATCTGTTCAACAAATATCTTCTTTTTGCTCTGAAATTTTCATCCATCGCAGGCTCAACATGCCCGAAACTTGTGCAAAAAGATATTTTTCTTTTTTCGCTTCTTACAAAATCCAAATAACAAAAATCTTTTGCATATTCCGTATCCCACCACATTGTATCTGAACCGACCACAAATGTTTCGCACAAATCATTCAAATCTCTCGAATCATCGTTTTTGGCATAAAATTTTGAAACGTGGTAATTTTTGCGGGCAAAATCCAACGAACGGTTTTCCGGATTAAAATAATCTCCGCCATTCATATCTTTGTGAATCATCAGCACGGAATAACCCAAATTTTTTATCAAAGAATGTGCCGCATACGCAACCAAAGCGGAACCGTAATTCATAAAATTAAACTGTGTTATCAAGCCGACATCATATTTTTTACCTATTGCGGTATTTAAAAGTTCGTTTATCGGCTTACCGTTTTTATAACCTTCAAAAAATTCTTTTCGTGCGTATGTTTCTCTGCTTCTATCGGTAATTTCTATTTTTTCCCAATTGTTTTTTAAGTTTATTTTTTTGAATAACTTAAATTCCGATTTTATTTTGTTTAAAATCTTTTGAGATTTGTCATTGTTACAAAGTAAAACGCTTAAACCCTTACCGTCATTTAATTTTTTATTGTTATAAAAGTGCCAAAAATCGCCTAACGTAAAATCTGCGGGACGAGGAATATATTTATACTTGCATTCCATACACGCATCATTAGATAATACGTGTTTAATGAACGCTTCATAAAATATTCCGACGGGTGTTTTTGTTTCATCTAAAAAGTCTATACTACTACTACTATTATTGAACCAACTTTCACAACAACGAAGCCAACCGTTATCTTTCTTGCGGAAATTAATATTCGTTATTTTTGCTTTATCAAAATTTTGCTCTAAATAATCTTGCCAAACTTTTGGTGAGGGTGAGCCGTGACAAAGGATATCAACAGTAATAAGATTTTCATAATTTTTATTCAAAAATTTTATTAATCCAGTGTTTTGGCAAGGTGTTCCCGAAAATAAAACGAGTTGATTATCATCAAGTAATTTTTTAATTTCTTTGAAACATTCTCCCGTAGTTGCCTGAACATATTTCGAAAAACGAAGTTTCTGCAAATCCTCAATATTATTGATTATTATATGCTCAGCTTCCCAATTTTTATTCCAAGCAACACCGCACACATAACCGTTATTTTTCAAAACATATTTTGCTAAAACAGCAAAAACGCCACCTGATGTACTGTTTAATCTTTCGTTATCATTTGAGGAAACAGCGTATACACGGGGGGGGGTATTTTTTCCCGTTTGTAATTCAATTGCACCACAAACTTTTAAACATTTACCGCACTTCATACATTTTTCATCATCAACTTTCGGAGCATAAAATCCCTTATCATTAAAGGTCATTGTTATTGCACCGACAGGACAAATGTTTGCACAAGCTCCGCAGCCCATACAGAGTTTTGCCTTAGAATTAATCATTGTTTAAATCCTTTGTTTTTGCATCTAACGGTAAATGATTATTGACTTTCTTCTGCAATTTTTTATAGTTATTATAAATTTTCCTTTTCAAATTAGAAGAACTTATTCCGTCACCATACGGAAAATAAACAACATCAACGCCTTGTTCTTTCAAATAATCATATTTTCCGACCCAATCATCACCGACGACAAAAACATCAAAGTTTAATTTCTTAACCTTGTCGGTATGGTCTAACGATTTTTGAGGAATTACCACATCCGGTCCTTTGATTGCCTTCATCAAAGCAATTCTTTCTTCAAAAGGAATAATGGGAGTGGATTTATAGCTTGCAACCAATTCATCAGTATTGACACCGACAATGAGAATATCGCCGAGAGCTCTTGCATATTCAATCATTTTTAAGTGATTAATATGCAACATATCAAATGTTCCCGATGTATATACAACCGTTTTGTTTCCAATCATTAAACAGACTCCTTCTTCGCTTCGTCAATTGCAACCAATAATTTTTCAAACAAATTATCAATATCTTGAACTGTCGTATTTCCTATATGAGAAACCCTTAACAAATTTTTCGCCAAATCACCGCCGCAAGGATTTACGTATATCTTAAACTTGTTTTTTAAAATCTGAATAACCTCATACGCATCTACATCTTCAAAATATATAGGTGTTAAAGCGTTAGATATCGGATATTCAGGGACATATAAGTTATTTTCTTTTGCCTTTTTACGGAAATAATCCGCTTTTGTTTTAACATCATTTAATCTTGCCGTTAAACCACCCGTTTTCTCAATCAGATTAAGCATGTCCTGCAACTCATACATCACTAAAACAGGCGGAGTGTATGGCGTTTGCCCACGAGGAATATTTCTCAAATAATCTTTAAAATCAAAATATTTCGACGTGGTTAAATCTTGATTTTTTTCAACTTTTTCAATCATTCTTTTGCTAAAAGAAACGAATGACATCCCCGGAGATAAACACAATCCTTTTTGCGAACTGATAATTGTTAAATCAATTCCGTATTTTTCCATATCATATTCATCAGCCAAAAATGTAGAAATCGCATCCACTACAAACAAAAGGTTGTTTCTTTTGCAAAAATCAGACAACATCTTTACGTCATATAATTGCCCTGTATGCGTTTCGTGCAAGTTAACAAACAACATCGTATAACCTTTATTTTCAAAAGGTTCCAGATGTTTGTACTCTAAGGCTTCATTCCACTTTAAATCGACCGACGAAAAATTTTTGTCGTGATATTTTAACAACTCACAAAATCTATGCCCAAAAGCTCCGCCGTTTATAACCAAACACTTGTCATTGTCGTTAACACAATTTTCAACGGTTGCTTCCATTGCGGCGGTACCCGATGCAGCTAAATATATTAACGAGTTTGGTTCACTGTTTCCAAGCAATAAAGATAATTTTTTCAATGAAGATTTTACAATCTCTGAAAATTCATCAGTACGAAAATGCACAAAACCATTTAGCCTTACTTCTTTTGTGCTTTGATATAATTCTACCGGCCCGATTGTAAATAATTTCATTATTTGTCCCCTTTGAATATCTGTTCGAAATAGTTAAATATAAACTCTGTTACGTTAGGATAATTAATCATAACCTCTTTTTTAGCAAAATTCTCACGAGCTGATTTCTTATTATCCTCTTAGTTTAAAATAACTTTATCTATATAATTACAAATATCTTCTTTTGAAAAGGCACAGTAACAATGTTTCAAGAGATTTGACCCCATTGTACCGAATTTTTGTTTTATGTTTATACCTTCTTTAAGCATATAACATTGAGGTTTTCCGGTATAAAAATATTCAAATAAAAATGATTCACAATCTTGTATAATTCCGTCAGACAGTGCAAAATCGTCGAAATAATTTCCGCCATGACTATATCTGACATTAGGATAAGATTTCATTTTATTTATATAACCGTCAACTTTTTCTTTTCCCCAAAATGTATCACGCTCCAACAAAGGGAAAAGTGCAGGATGAGGTCTAAAAATCCAATCAATATTCGGATATAATTCCGGTAATTCCAAAAAGAAATCTGAATATTGATAAAAATTAGATAAACTTAAAACATCATTAAAACCGCCGGCGACAGAATGGTGAGGTGCTAATATAACAGTCTTTCGTTCTTTTTTGTCAAGACTATTTTGATATTTATCCATTTTACAATAACCGGACAATACAGCATTCTTGCCGTTTACAATAGAATATTTTTTGTATTCTTTTAAAATTGATGATGTTTCATAAAATAAATATTTAAAGTAACACAATCTCGGATGAGAAAATGAAACTTTTGCAAAATCCGGCAATATAGAAACACCATAATTAATCATTGCCAACAGAATATTTTTTTGAACTAAATTTTCCAATTTATATTTTTCATGACTTACATCATACGGAAAAGGGAAAAATAAAATATCTGCAATTTCTGAAATATCAATGTCATCTTCATTCTCATCAACAGGAACTTTAATTATAATATCTTTATCATAACTTTCAGATAGTTCATTGTAACATTCATCCTGTAACTTATATGTATTCTCAATTCCAAATCTGAAATCAGGAACAATTATAATCTTTACTTTGTAACGAGTTGGTTTTGAAAGTAAATAATCTAATAACGGACGAGCCGGAAACATAGAAGAAAGGCTAACTAAAAACGCAATATTAATGGAGTCTTTGCCTTTTAAAGATTTTTCCGTTTGAACAAAATCCTTTTGCAACTTTAAAAATTTTTGTTTATAGTTAACTTTAAAGGAAAACTTTATCCCCAAAAAGTAAATAATTTTGTGTTTTATACCATCTTGATATTCATTTTTTACAGAAAATATTTTTTTAAATATTGGTATAAGTTTAGGGGTCATTCAAAAACTCCATTTAAAACTTGCACGTGAAATTCTCTTTTTTCTACGTCCGATAACACATTTATCACACTTATTTTAGCATAAACATAGAAAATGAAATACTTTAGTCTGTTTTTAGTACTTATTGAAAAAATGATTTCTTCAACAACAAAAAAGATATAGAAAAAAATTCTATATCTTTTAAAAATTTATTCTCTAAAGAACAACATTAAAACTTTAGCTGAGCGTTTTTATATTATTAGAAACAAACATTTTGAACCAATAATTTTGTAAAACCTTATTACTCAAAGGAAAGATATGAAGAAAATCTTTCTTCTCCGTATATTGAGAGAAGGAGAACAAACAGGATACTATGTTCCTAACGTATTTCAATGCTTCCCCAGACACAGGATAATAATAAAATAACTCAAAATGTTTATGGGGTTGCTTCTAATATTGTAGATACATCAACTCAAAATGTGTATGAGCAAACCAAAGGGTTGACACACCTAAGATAGTTGAACAAACTAATAAAATTAATGTTTCTTTTTTTGTAAAAATTTTATATTAAAAACACGTTCAAACAAAATAATTTCGCCTTC
>CAZOGS010000106.1:0-5953 GCA_964579375.1 uncultured Muribaculaceae bacterium | reverse complement strand
TAAGTCCGATTCCGTATTTTTTAGAAATTTGTTCTAATTCGGTAATAAATCCTTGGTAATTACGTTCTTCTTTGTTTGTTGTTTCAATGCCCATTTGCTTATCCTTTCTATTTGTTACATTGACATTAATGCCTCTGATTAAAGCAGAAATCCACTCATTGAGCGGATTTTGTATCATTCGGACACATTATAAATATTTAGAAAATACTTTTTTGAAATCTTCAGCAAGTTTTATATGTTCCTCTGCTTTTGATTCTCTAATATCTGACATTGAAATATCGTAGTAGATTTTTTGTCGAATTTTACAAGAATCAACACCGTCTTTTATGTGCCATTCAAGAGTTCCCAATTCTTCCTCGATTTTTTCTTTTGATTCTTCTAATTTATGAAAAATTGATTTGTCATTATTAATTGAAAGTTCGGTTGCAATGTATTTATCAACCGTACTTACCGTTTGCATAATTTGAACACCTTTTTTGCCGATTCCGATATATTGATAATGACGAGGTGCAGGATTTATTTGCATTTCACTTTGTAATTCATCACATTTTTCAAAATACGTTTGCCAATAATCAAGCTGTAATTGTTTAGCAGGGGTATTGGTATTTACTCTTCTTGTTTTCTTTTCTTGAATTTGAGGTTTCAAAAGACATTCAATATCCGTTTTATCCTCGTTCACAACTAATTTGAAAACAAAAATTCCAAAACCCGATGTTGAATATTTGTTTATCGTCGCCATTTGTTTTAAAATATGCTCTTTTTCATTTACAACAATCCAAACTATGTATGGGGATTTTGCAAGATGTTCAACAATCGGATCCTCGAGTAATTTCCCGAATGTTTCATAATTTTGAGTTAATTCGGCAATCGTTAAAACCACTTTGCCGTTTGACATCGAATATTCTTTTAGGGTTTCATCGATTATCGGATGTTTGAAATCTGACATAAACTCCGAAAATTTTTGTTTGCTTTTTAAAGCTTCTTCAATTGTAATTTCTGTCATAATGACCTCCTTTTTCTGTACAATCCATTAATCACTCCAATTTTCGGAAATGGAAGTCATTTGTCGGATTTTGTATCATTCGGACACATTAGCATTTAATCTACCTTGTTAAATCTTTTAATTAAACTTTTCAATTTTCTTTGATCCCGTTTTGACATTGAGGATTTGTATTTTTGAGCAATTTCGATTATTTCTTCTGCAATATTTCCTGCTTTTTTGAGGTCTGATTTGTCGGATAAAAGGTCTGTTGTTTCTTGATGTTCAACCTTTGCTTGACCGTACTTCGCAACTTGCGAAATACAGTCAAGTAGGCTTTGAAGGAGGGCGGAAAATCCTAACATTTTTATTTCCTCAAATCAAAAACAACCGTTAACAGATAGTTTGCAAATGTTTCAATCGCATCAACACCTTGATTGAAACAGTAATTATCAAGTTCATTTGGAGTCGTTTTGATTTTTTCTTTCAATTTAAACAAACTGTCAATTGCGGGTTTTGTATATTTGGCAAGGTTTTCATACAACTTCGTAATATACTTTGGAACATTTTTTTCAACCAATTTCAATACAAACGGTTGAATTAAATCCCATAATTCATTCAATGCTTTCCAATTTCTAACTTTTTGCAATAAGCTCATAACAGTTTCCTTTCTTTTTTAAAATGTACTTGTTTTGCTTAATTTTTTCTCTGTACCAAGCAATTTTTTGACGTAAATATGTGCCAACGCTATTTTGTGATAGATTCGGAAGGTAAGATATATATGCAATATCAATCTTTCCGTCAGGATTTTTCTTTTTCCTGTCAAATTCATAGTGCGTAAATACTGATTTTTCTGTAATTAAAATTCCGTATTTTACGGATAGATAAGCCGCTAAACAACAAAATGCTTCAACTTGTTTTTGAGTTAGGGGGTATTTTGTTTGCTTGTTTTTTAAGTCAAACCTAAACATTCCGCAGCAAGAAATTCCTATGCAACCTGTGTTTCCACCTCCGCAATGTTTGGCATATTTCCCGTCATAGCAGTTTAGATTATCTTCAGGAGTATGAGTTCCCGAGTAAATTCTTCCATATTTATCTACGCAGTAGTGATATGCTTGTAAATCAGTATCGCAGGGAGTATTTGAACCCGCTGTCCAATGCAGACAAATTTTAGTTAGTGATGTCATTTAAAATATTCCTCCAATTTTGTCTTTGGGCTATTAATTCAAGATATTCTTCGTTTGTTAAAGAGGTTTCTATCCCTAAATCCTGTTGTTCTTTATGCCTTGTAACTTTCCAATCAGTTGAGTTTAAGGATTCTTCAGCTTCTTTTTTATCCAATTCAGCAAACAATAAATCTGCATTAATTACCCAATTTCCATCAATAAATTCAGCTTTTTCATGAGGTTTTTTGGAAACTAAAGTATCCCCAAACAATATTTTTTCTGATTCTATATACTGACCATTTCTAATTACGTGATACATTAAAAATTCCTTTCGATTTGCAAAATTAAAGAGGTTTTGTCTTTGATTGCACGAGTGACGTTATTTGGGTCTTTGTAATTCATAATTGTTGCGGGGGTTCGGATTTGGAATTCGCAGTCGTCAATAAAGTATCCGTAGTTATTTAATTCAACATTTGTATCAATGTTAGAATCCACACTCCAAGGCAAAACAAAACCGTTGACTTTGTCTTTTATCCAAGCTGAAACTTTTAAATATTTGTAATCAATTCCTGTGTTGTGAAAAAAAGAATACAGCGTGCTTGCCGACAAATCGGTTTCTTCGCTTGTGTATTTACTTTCTATTGAATAGCATTGAACATCCGAAACGTAGTTGTTTTCTGTTTTTGCTCTGCCAAGATAAATTATTTCTGTTTCATCAAATTCCCCTGTATCAATGTTGTAGGAATAAAATTTGTTTTTAGGAACAACGAAGCAATCAGCAAGTTCATAAATTTCAAATTCTCCGATTTGTGCTCTTGTTGCCATATTTTGAATTTCAGTAAATTCAATCCTGAATTTATTACAAGGAATAATAATATCAGCATCAAAATCTCTGACTTCATTTACTGTCCAATCAAGTTCGTTAACAATTTCTTTTAGAACAATCCATTCTTCGCCGTTAAAACCTTTAATGTATCCGTTTTTAACAGAACCCCCGGCATCATCATGTGAAGCCACGATTGAAAATCTTGCAACTTTTCTGAAATCAGGGAAATCGATTTGTAACCATTGGTTTCCCCCAACAACATTTGCAATCCACTTGTTATTCCAAACTTTATTAAATGCCAAATAAGCGGGATAAGTTTCTTTCGGTGCATAAAAACTACTCGCTGATACAACATATCCTGATTTGAATTCTTTGCTTGTAGTAAAAGAAATCATTGTAGGAATTGAATTTGTTTGAGAATGCCTTTGAAGCGTGCTTGCATAAACAGGTCGAGCGGTTGTGACAAATGGTTCAAGTCTGTTTTCTGTATTTCTTTTGTATCCGAGGTAACTGTAAGAATTATTTTGTAAATCCTTGAACAAATATTTTTTATTAATTGTTGAAAGCTGATTTATTTTACCTGTACTTGTTTTACCGCAACCCGTGTTTACAACAATCGGATTTGATAAATCGGCAAGGAGTTCAACCTCTGTCGGAGCATATTCGTTAATTGTTTCATATAATTCTAATGCACCGAATCCGACTTGAGTACCTGCACCGGCAGGAGTATTGATTGTAATTCTGTAATACTTAAATTCGCCAAATGAAGTCAGAGCAAAATATCTTTTTTCGTTTTGGAGCCAGTTATTGTTTCCATAGTATTCCCCAAGCAGAGTCCAATTCGTATCATCATTGCTGCCTTCAAGAATAAAATCACAGGGACTTGTCGAATTTGCATCAGCTAAATTTCTTGCATTTATTGAAAAAGCAGTAATTTTTGGAGTTTTACTTTTGAATTCAATTTTTAACCAACCGTTAGGAACACCGGCAATTGTGAGCCAGCCGTAAGCATCATTTGTGTGATGTCTGAATGCTTTCCAAGCCATATAGTTTGTTGCATCGGATTGAGAGGAGGAAGATACAAGACATTCTTCGTCTTCAAAGTCGGTTAATATCGGCATAATATTTCCGGAAAATTCAACCTTTCGTAAAAAATCAGAATTCCCGTTTTCATCTTTAGTGGAATCAATTATTGTTTGAGTTGGAAGCGAATTTGTTTTTTCTTCTGTTGAGGAAAAATAATTAACTTCTTTAACCAAACTGTTTTCAAAGAGATAAATCCCTATATCAGATGGTTTTGTTACTCTATCGACATTGTTTTGCAATTTCAGATTCGGGCTGTTTTCAATAATTCTTGAATCGGTAAACTCGATAAAAACAACACCGTCAGTTATTCCTGAAATTTCTGAAATTGAACTTATACCTGAAACTTTGAAATTGTTTGTATCATTGTTTAGTTCTAAAATATCTGAATCGCATTGAATTTCACATAGCGGAGTCGATTTATATTCTTCAAAATCTTGTTGTAATTTGTTTAAAAAATCTTCCTGCTCGTTGTTAGATAGTCTTAATTTTTCAAAATTACTGTTAACTTCTTCTGCGATAGCTTTGGTTTTAGGTTTAAATTTTATTAATTCATCAATTTGCATAAATTACTCCTATACATATTTTGCAGGTCTGTTTTTGCGCCAAAATGCAAGCCAATTAACTTGAGGGTTTGCACGTTGTTCCGTGTTGTAACAGGTTATTTTTATTCGTGTGGCTTCTTTTTCCCAAAAGCAATACATTGAGTCATTTCCATCAACATCTCCACTGTAATGAATAACTCTAATTGACGGGATAAAAGCTAATAAATCGTTCATAGTGTAGTAATCAGGAGGATAAACGTATGTTGTTTTTCCTACGTTGTAACCTGAAACTATTTGCAAATTATCAAAACTGTGAATGGATTCGTTTGCTTCAATTTCAGTAATTGGATGTTTATGCTGACGGTAAGCGTACGGAATTAAATTTTCTTCCGGCACAATTCCGTCATTATTTAGAACTAAGAGATTATTTGCACTATTTCCTGCGTGAAACCCGTCAACCATATCAGCATTCAGGTTTTTGTTTAATTCACTATTTGAAACAGGAATCTGATTTTCTTCATTTCCTGCATGGTATCCGTCAATTTTATCCGCATCAATCATCCTGTAATGCGCTTCAGGGTCTTGATTATGCACGGATTCTAAATATTCATACGAAACAATACTTGTATTTGAATCAATAATAAGTTGTTTTTCTTCCAAATTATCCACTTCAAGCACAACTTTGATGTAAAAATCTCTGGTTGAGCCTTCATCTTCAATGGGTTTATAGCTTTCAGGAATTCGTCCTACCGCAAAAAGATTTTTATTTGCATCAAAAATTCCAATCTCACGGATATAGTATCCTCCGCTATCTGACGGGATTGCACATTCAACGATTAAGCGGTTTTCGTATTCTTTATCGACATAAATTTTAGAGATTTTTCCTCTATAAGTTTCGTTCATTAATTCTGTTTGTTCAACATCAGGGTCATAGTAACCGTCTCCGCCATCGCCAACCGCAAAACTTGTTAATTCAAGAATTGTGCTTTGAGCAAGCGAGCGTGTTATTTTACTTTTTCCGCCTGATGTAACTACTGTATAAAAATCCATAATTTCTCCTTTTTTTGGCACCGGCTGACGCTATCCAAACGACCAAACACTTTCGTCAAATTCCAATTCATCCCAAATACAAATCGGGAGTTTCGCATTTTCATCTTCGGGTTTAACCCAATAACCTTCATCCCAATTGCTTTCATCCCAGAATAAAGTTTTTTGAAACGGATAAATAGTTGTGCATTCGCCGCACAAACTGATCGCTGAAATGTTAGCTTTTGTTTTTGTCGGCATTTCTATATTTAAGTGTGCCAAGTGTGAACGAACATTTTTGTATTCATTAATCAAATCTTCCAATTTT
>CAZOGS010000105.1:0-5967 GCA_964579375.1 uncultured Muribaculaceae bacterium | reverse complement strand
ATTGTTGCAATTGATACTTTGAACAAGGCAATAAAGCTAATCGGTCCGACACTTGCGGCAATTGTAAGTTCGTTGGAACCTGTCAGTGCAATGTTTTTGTGCGTTATTTTCTTCAAAGAACAACTGACTTTGAAAATTGTTTTGGGTATGATTGCAATTCTTGCGGGAGTGTTGATAATTATTGCCGATAAGGATAAAAAATCCTTACAAAATTCATAGCTCTTCGCTTTTGGTTTCGCCGATGATATAATCGGGTTATGAAAATTGCACTTGTCAGGGTAAATTATAAAGCATATTTCGTTTCTCCTCCGTTAGGATTGGGGTATTTGGCTTCCTATGCCGAAAAATTCGGGCATGAGGTTTTGATAATTGATGCTTTGCGAGATAATCTTTCAAACGAAGATGTCGTTTCAAAAATTAATTCCGAAAAGATTAACGCAGTCGGAATTACCTGTCTTTCCGTGTTTTATGACGAAGTTGTCGATTTGGCAAAAAAGCTTAAATCAGAGGGGAAGAAGGTATTCATAGGCGGGATTCATCCGACATTTATGCCGAGGCAAACATTGGTTGATACGGGTGCGGATTATGTTTCTTTGGGGGAAGGTGAAATTTCTCTCAAAAAGCTTTTGGATGCCGGATTTAACGGTGACGAAATTCAAGGAATTTACAGTCTTGATAATCTTCCCGAAAATCCTCTCAAGGGGGAAACGGTTGCAAATCTTGATGATTTGCCGATTCCTGATTGGAAACAAATGCCGCCTGACAGATATCCGAGAGCTTTAAACGGTGATTATGCAAAAAATTATCCTGTCGGGATAATTTCAACATCGAGAGGTTGTCCTTTTAGTTGCAAGTTTTGTGCAAGCCCTGATTTTTATGACAGAAAAATCAGGTTCCGTTCGCCTGAAAATGTTGCGGATGAAATTGAATATCTCGTCAAAAATTTTGGTGTAAAAGAAATTCATTTTGAAGATGATAATTTTACTTTAAAACGTCAGCATGCCTACGATATTTGCAGATTAATTGTTGAGCGGAAAATCAAAATTTCTTTCTCTTGTCCGAACGGAATTAGAACTGAAAAAACCGATAAAGATTTGTTATTGATGATGAAAAAAGCCGGATGTTATTCTATTGCATACGGAATTGAGTCGGCAAATCCTCAAATTTTGAAAAATATTAATAAGGAAGAAAATCTTGATTTGGTAAAGAAATCCATTGATTTCGCCGACAAATGCGGGATTGAAACTGTCGGATTTTTTATTTTCGGACTTTTGGGAGAAACAAAGCAAACCATTGAACAAACCATAAATTATGCCCTGTCAACAAAACTTTCAAAGGCAAAATTTATGATTGCCGACATCATGCCCGGAAGCAAACTTTTTGATAATTCTGACGAAAGAAATTCCGCAGACGGGCAAGGGAAAGATGAAACCGACAATGAATTATTAACAAAAGAATACTTGATTTCCGCACAAAAAAGAGCGGTGCGAAAATTTTATTTTCGCCCGAAAATTATCTTCAAAACGCTTAAAAATATTACCTTGTCACAAATTTTTCAAACTGCCTCACATTATTTTTCGAAGTTTTTGAAAAAATAGCTTTTGCGGCAATTATTTTTCCGCATTTGTAAGAATAACACTTCTGTACGGGTAGGGAATTTCAATATTTTCTTCTTTGAAGCGTTTAAGTATAAGTTTATTAAATTCTCTTTGAACAGCCCATTGTTGTTTGGGCAAAGTTTTTATTCTGACTCTGACGACGATGCTTGAGTCCTCAAATCTGTCTAAACCGATAAGCTCAATATCGGAAAGGATTTTTTCAGCCATTTCTGGTTGCGGTTTGAGTTCGTTATCAAAAATATCTTTCATAACCGACATGACTTTATCGGGGTCTGAATCGTAAGATACACCCATATCTAACAGGGCATAAGAGTAATCCCTCGAATAGTTTGTAATTATATCGATTAAACCGTTTCTGATGTAGTGGATATTTCCGTTCGAATCACGAAGAGTAACAAGCTTGATGTCAATATTTTCCACAGTGCCTGATTTTCCGGCTATCTCAACATAATCGCCCATTCTTATTTGCCCTGTCATAATGATTATTATGCCGACAATTAAGTCTTCAAGAAATCTTTTTGCGGCAAAACCTACAGCCAAGCCTGCTACTCCGGCTGTTGCCAACATAGGTCTGACATCAACTCCTAATTTGCCTAAAAAAGCAAGTATGGCAAGCGAAACAAGAAGGAAATTTATAATGTTTTTACCGAGATGAAATAACGTTTCAATTTGCTTTCTTGCCTCATAATCTTTGGTTCTCTCAAGAATACGTCTGCTAATTTTGTTAATGATAACATCTGCAATTTTCAAAATTATTAAGAGAATGATAATTCTCATGACCAAACTGAACCAAATTGAGGATACAACGGCGTTATAAACCTCATTTAAGTCTTGTCCGATAAAAAGATTTTCCATAAAACTCCTTAGAATATTAATTTTTAGACTGATAAATAATTCTGTTATAAAATAAATTATATCATATTTATGATAAACTGAATATCAAAGGGGATAAAATATATGATAGATTTTTTATTGAAATTAATCGGTGACCCGAACGAGAAAAAAATTAAGAAGGTACAACCGACAATAGATTTTATAAATTCGCTTGAAGGCAAAATGGCGGCTCTTTCTGATGAAGAATTGAGGGCAAAGACCGATGAATTTAAAGCGGAATTAGCACAAAGAAAGACATCTTCCGACCCGAAAGAAGATAAAAAACTCGAAAAAGAAGCACTCGATAAGATTTTGCCGTATGCTTTTGCGGTAGTAAGAGAAGCGGGAAAACGTGTTCTTAACATGCGTCACTTTGATGTTCAGTTAATCGGCGGTATTTTCTTGCACGAAGGTCATATTGCGGAAATGAGAACAGGGGAAGGAAAAACTTTGGTTGCAACGCTTCCGGCTTATCTCAATGCTTTGACGGGCAAAGGTGTTCACATCGTTACCGTTAACGATTATCTTGCAAAACGTGACAGTGATTGGATGGGAAAAATTTATAAATTTTTAGGTTTGACTGTCGGTGTTGTCCTCTCTGACAGAACAAATTATGACGATTTTGCACAAAAAAAGCATGCTTATGAGTGCGATATTACATACGGAACAAACAATGAATTCGGTTTCGATTATCTCCGTGACAATATGGCGGGAAGCCTTGAACAGATGGTTCAAAGACCGTTTAATTATGCCATTATCGATGAAGTTGACAGTATCTTGATTGACGAAGCAAGAACCCCTCTTATTATTAGCGGACGTTTGGATAAATCGGCTGAATTGTACCGTACAATGGCAAAAATTGCACCGCAATTGACTGCCGTAAAAGATTATGAAATTGATGAAAAAAATAAAAATATTATTTTGACGGAAGACGGTATCGACAAGGCTCAAGAGCTTTTGAACGTTAAAGACTTGTTCGATATTTCAACTCAATACGCTCATCATTTGCTCCAAGCTTTGAAAGCAAAAGAACTTTACAAGGTTGATATCGATTATGTTGTCAAAAACGGTGAAGTTATGATTGTTGACGAGTTTACGGGACGTTTGATGGACGGCAGACGTTGGTCTGACGGACTTCACCAAGCCGTTGAAGCAAAAGAAGGCTTGAAAATTCAAGACGAAACCCAAACTCTTGCAGGAATTACATTCCAAAACTTATTTAGACTTTATCCGAAATTGGCGGGCATGACGGGTACTGCATTAACTGAAGAAGCGGAATTCGGAAAAATTTATAATTTGCCCGTAACGGTTATTCCGACGAATAAAACAGATATCAGAATAAATATGGCTGATGTTATTTACAAAACCGAAGTTCGTAAATATCAAGCTGTTTGTGATGAAATTATTGAAATGAATAAAATCGGACGTCCCGTATTGGTTGGTACAATCAGTATTGAAAAATCCGAGTATATTTCGAAATTGCTTAGAGAAAAAGGCATCAAACACAATATTTTGAACGCAAAACACCACGAACGGGAAGCTTTTATTATTGCACAAGCGGGAAGATTGGGTGCTGTTACGATTGCAACGAACATGGCAGGTCGTGGTACCGATATTCTTTTAGGCGGAAACCCCGAGTATATGGCTTTTGATGAATTAAAGTCTAAAGGAATTACTCCTGACAATCCCGATTATCAAAAGATAAAGGATGAGATTTTCCAAAGAGCAAAATCCGTTACTGATGCAGAACACGCAAAGGTTGTTGAATTGGGCGGTTTGCACGTAATTGGTACGGAAAGACATGAATCAAGACGTATTGATAACCAATTGAGAGGTCGTGCGGCAAGACAAGGCGACCCCGGTTCGACGAGATTTTTCTTATCATTGCAAGATAATTTGATGAGAATTTTCGGCGGTGATCAAGTTGTTAAGTTGATGGATATGATTAATGCCGATGAAAATATGGCTATTGAATCACCGTTGATTACAAGACAAATTCAGTCATCGCAAAAGAAAGTTGAAACATACCATTTTGATATAAGAAAACACGTCCTTGAATATGATGATGTTATGAATATGCAAAGAGAAAAATTCTATGCTCAAAGACGTCGTGTCCTTCAAGGTGAAAATCTTTACGAAGATATTTTGTATATGATAGATTGTGAACTCGACAGATTGTTGAAAAGCTACATTGCCCCCGGAATGGATCCTTCGGATTATACAAAAGAAGATGTTGAAACTTTGGTGAAAGAACTCGTTTCTCTTGCTCCTCAAATTTCGGGCAAAATTGAGCCGAAAGACATTATGAATTTGAGATTTGAAAATGTTTATGACAAGACAAAAGAGCTTCTTGACGATGCGTACAGAACTCACGAGCTTCAAATCGTAAAATTTTATAACGATATAATTTCAAGATATGAACAAGATTTTGAACCTCAAGTACCTTTCGAAGGCGATAATGTTATGCGTTCGATGGAAAGAGATATTTTGCTTCGGGTAATTGATGCAAAATGGATTGACCACTTGCACAATATTGATATGCTTCGTGACGGTATCGGATTGAGAGCGTACGGTCAAAAAGATCCGCTTATCGAGTACAAAAAAGAAGCGTATGATTTGTTTAATAAAATGATGTACGAAATTCAAAGTGATACGGTTAAGCACATTTTCCGCTCGAAATTCGGTATCCAAATCATTAATCCGACGGAAGATGATGCAGAAGTTAACCAAATTTATGATGCGGACGGTGAAACTCGTTCATTATCTCAAGATGAAGAATAACAGGAGAAACGATGTTTTTAATATATGAAATACTAATGCCTTTAATTGCGTTGATATTACTGCCTGTAATATTGATAGCACTTGCAATACAGCCGAAATTTAGAGCAGGATTTTTTCAAAAGTTGGGATTTTATAAAAACAATCTCAACGGAGAAAAGACAACAGTATTTCATGCCGTGTCGGTAGGCGAAACAAATGCTATCGCTGATACTGTCAAAATGTACAGACAAAAATACCCTGACAGAAAAATCGTTGTTACAAATACGACAAAAACAGGTCACGACATTGCCTGCAAAATTTTTAAGGATGTTGCGGATGAGATAACCTATTTCCCCTTCGATTTCGATTTTTCGGTAAATTCATTTTTTGATAAATTTAATCCCGAAAAAATCATAATCGCCGAAACCGAAATATGGCCCGCATTTGTCTATGAGGCAAACAAACGTGGAATTAAGGTCTATATTGCAAACGGAAGAATTTCCCCTCACTCTTACAATGGCTATAAGAAATTTTCGTTTGTCTTTAAAAGAGTTCTTTGTCTTTATGAAAAGATTTTTATGCAAACAAAAGCTGATTGCCAAAGAATTATTGATATAGGTGCTCCGACTGACAAGGTCGAGTTTATGGGCAATTTGAAGTTTGATATAAAAAGAAACCTTTCGTGGGAAGAACAAGAAGCTTTAAGAGAACGCTT
>CAZOGS010000104.1:0-5973 GCA_964579375.1 uncultured Muribaculaceae bacterium | reverse complement strand
TTTCAAACGTTTCAAGAGTTATTGCTCGTCCTTATCAAATGGTTGACGGTCAACCGAAGAGAGTTTCAAAATACAGACGTGATTTTTCTGTTAAACCTTATAAGAAAACTCTTTGTGATGAAGTTTCTGAAAATAACGGCTATGTTTATGGTATCGGAAAAATCGAAGATATTTTCGTAGGCAAAGGTATTACTCACGCAATTCACACGGGTTCAAACAAAGAAGGTCTTGAATTGACACTTGAAGCTGTAAAAAATCCGTTGCCGAAAGCTGAATTAAAGGTTGCAGATTGCACTGAAAACCCTGACAAATACTTTATCTTTACAAACCTTGTAGATACAGATATGTTGTTCGGTCACAGAAACGATGCACTCGGATATGCTCATGCTATCGAAGAAATTGATACATATCTTCCTGCAATTCAAGAAGCCATGACCGATGAAGATATTCTTGTTATCACGGCTGACCACGGTTGCGACCCGACTGTTCCCGGAACAGACCATACAAGAGAACAAATTCCTCTTATTATCTACGGTAAAAAAGTTGCACCCTCAAACCTCGGTACTCGTGTAGGTTTCGACAATATTGCAAACACTGTAAGAGAATGGTTGTTTAATTAATTATTCTTTGTTATAATATTATCGAAAGAAATTTCGATACAAACAAAAAGGAGAACACAATGAAAGTTACTATTTCAGATGATTGCATTTCATGCGGAGCTTGCGAATCAATTTGTGACGCAGTATTCAGCATCGAAGATAAAGCAGTAGTTAATGAAGCAGCAGTTGCAGCAAACGAAGCAGGCGTTAAAGAAGCAGCAGATTCTTGCCCCGTTTCAGCAATTGTTGTTGAATAATTAATTTAACTGATTTAAAAACCGCTCAGCGATGGGCGGTTTTTATTTTGCAAAAAGAGGGATATTATGAATAAAATTTTTGATGAAATAGTTAAAGAATACAGTCTGCTTCCGCAAGTTTACGCAATTTCGATCTGCGGTTCTTCAAAAGCAGGAATGAGTGATGAAATGTCCGATACAGACATAGAAATTTTTATTTCGGAAGATATCCCTCTCGAAAAAAGATTAGAAATTGTAAAAAAGTTTGCAAAAAAATACGAAGTCGGCGGAGATTATTTTGGCGGTTGCGATGAATTTTTTGCAAAAGAATATAATTTGGAAATTGATATAAGTTATTTCAACACAAAATGGCTTGAAGATAATATTGAAAATGTTTGGCACAAGTATAATTCCTCGAACGGGTATACGACTTGTTTTCTTTACACGATTAAAAATTGTGAAATTTTGTATGAAAAAGAAGGTTGGCTCTCTGCGTTAAAGAGGGTGGTTTCGACGGAATATCCTCAGAAATTACAGGAAAATATTATTAAAAGAAATTTGATGCTTATTAAAGATAAGCCATTTTCGTCTTATTATGAGCAGGTTAAAAAAGCGATAAAAAGAGATGATTTAAACAGTATAAATCATCGTGTTTCTGCTCTTATGGCAAGTTATTTTGATATAATTTTTGCAAAAAATAAACTTCTTCACCCCGGAGAAAAAAGACTTGTAAAATATGCAGTTAAAAACTGTAAAATTTTACCGTTAGATTTTGAAAAAAATATTGAAAAGCTTTATTCCGAGCCGAAGGAAAATATATTGTGCAATTTAGACCTTATAATCTCAAATTTAAGAGTAATTTTGTAATCAAAAATTTGATTTTTGTCGTTGTATAATGATTTTATGAAACATATTAATTACGAAATTTCTAAACTTTTTAAAAAGATTTTCAGAAGTGAAATAATCGTTCAATCAATTCTTGTAGGTTTGACATCGGGATTATTGGTTGTACTCTTTCGTATATCAATCGGATTTTTATTTGATTTTGTGCAAAAAATAACCTCTGACATTAGATTGTTATTTCCGATAATAATGGCTGTCGGCGGATTGATTTCTGGATATGTTGTTTATAAATTTGCTCCTGAAGCTAAAGGAAGCGGAATACCGTATGTTAAGGCAAGTTTGTTGCATCTTGGCAATTTAACGAGGGTAAGAAGTATTTTTGTTAAATTCTTCGGCGGTGTTGTATCGATAGGAACAGGTATGTCTTTGGGACGGGAAGGTCCGAGTGTTCAGCTTGGTGCGGGTTGCGGTGCTTTAATCGGCAAATTTTATAAATTAAGCGGTACAGATAAAGATAAATTGATTTCTGCAGGTGCAGGAAGTGCAATCGCCGCAACGTTTAACGCTCCTATTGCGGGAACAATTTTTGTTTTGGAAGAATTGATGCAAAAATTTAATTCTTCAATCCTCTTTCCCGTGTTGATATCCACGGTTGCCGCTTCTTCATTGGCAAGATATCTTCTCGGCAATAATACATCTTTTTTAATACCTGAAATTGATAAAAATATTTCGATTAATATATTTGTATGCCTTTTAGTTGGTGTAATTTGCGGTGTTTTGGGCGTTGCTTTTTCAAAATTAATCCATTTCAACAATGATTTATTCTCTAAAATCAACTTGAAACCATATTACAAACCAATGATTGCAGGTTTTTTTGTTGGAATAATAGGATTGTTTCTTCCCCTGATTTTGGGAAGCGGTAACTTAAGTGTCGATATTTTATTTCAACACAAAATTCCGATTTTGATGGTGATGGCGGTTTTTCTGTTCAAATTCTTTGTGACACCTTTTTGTTTTGGCTCGGGAGCTGTCGGCGGTATTTTCTTGCCAATGTTGATGATTGGAGCATATTTAGGATACATTTGCGGATTTGTGGCAAATTGTATCGGCGTTGAAATAAATCTCGTAGTAATTTCACTTATCGGAATGGCAGCTTTCTTATCTTCCGTTGCAAGAACTCCTATTACGGCAACCGTTATGGTCTTTGAAATGACAGGCGGATACGATTTTATACTTCATATAATGTTAGCTTGTGCAATAGCGGATATAGTTGCCGATAAATTAAATCATAAGCCGATATACTCCGAATTGATTGTAAATCAAGTTAAAAATTCAAATTCCGCTAAATTATTAGAGATGAAAAAAGTTGAAGATATAATGAAAACAAATGTTTCTGTTCTTGAAAGAAATTTGCTGTTACCGGAAGCTTTACAAAAAATGGAATGTGAAAACCATTCTTTTTACCCTGTTGTTGATGAAAAAGGACAACTTGTCGGCGGGGTTTTGAAATCTGATATTGAGGATGTGTTGATAAATAGCGAGAATAAGGCTCTTCAAGTTAAAGATGTTATGGATGTAAATGTTGTAACTGCAACGAAAGAATTAAATTTGTACACTCTGTTTTTTAGATTGCACGCAAATAATGTCGATAAATCAGTCGTGACAGACAAGAACAAAAAAATAATCGGCATTGCTTCCCGTTACGATATTCAAGAAATTTTGTAAAAAAATAAAGCGGTCTTTCATTAAAAAAGAACCGCTTTTATTTTTAATTAATTTTATTACTCTTCGTTATTTTTATTAAGTGAGTCAAAATCGATAACGTTGTTTAAATCCGAGAGTAAACAAAAATGTTCGCAAGTTTCAAAAAGATTTTTTTCGGGCTGAATATCTTCCGTCATATTGTCTTTTTGAGAGCATAAGCCCGTTTGTGATGAAATATCCGTATTCGGTTTGAACCCGAAGTGAGCACAAGCTCCGCAAACGTGTAATCTTAATCCCGCTGATTGCATTTTGTCCGCAAGCTCATCAATTGCCGCTTTGACGGACGGATGAGTATTTGTTACTAATGTTTTTGATTTGTATCTGAAAACGATTTGTTTTCCGTCACCTGTATTTTTTACTTCCGCAGAGCATTTGAGCATATTTTCTCCGTCGGAAACCATAACCGTTTCCGCATCTCGTATAGGAATGTCGGAATTAACTTCATTTTGCTCAATTTGTTCTTTTTCTTTTTTAGCGGGGAAAATATCACCTAAAAGCTTGTATACGGGATATAAACAAAGCATAATCGGATTGATTTTTTCATCTGATGACACAAGTAATGAGAATAAAAACATTACAACGGTAGCAATTGCGGATGCCGCAATGTACTTAATATCATAAAAGAACATATTCTTAACTTCAAAATGATATAAAAATATGAAAAAGGCAAAATAAAGGGAAATTACTGCTAAAACAGGAAATCTTAATGAACTGATTAAATACTCTCCGATTTTCCAATTCCCGTCGAAAATTTTACTAAATCCGTATTTGAAAACTGAAATTTTATCACCTAAAGATAACGGTATATCCGCACCTAATCTGATTTTTGAACGAACATCAGGTGCAAAAACAGGAATATATCCCTTGCTTGCCAAAAATAATGAATACATGTATTCGGTTTTTTTATCTTTAAAATCAACACATTGCATTTTTTCAAGAACTTCTTGTTTGATGGCAACCGCACCAGAATCAATAGGGGATATCAATTTCAAAACCGCACGTGAAGTGTTGAATATTCTGTTGTGGTATTTTGCTGCTGCATTGTATATTGAGGATAATACATCACCTTTTGATACAATATATTCTTTTGCGGGAACGATAACATCATTGGAGAATAAAGCCGTGTTAATGTTTGAGAGAAAATCGTCTTTAATAACTCTGTCTGCATCAAGAAAAACAAACGCATTGACGTTTCTGAAAGAAATCAATCTTTCCAATAACCACGAAAGTGCATTGTCTTTTCCCATCGCAGTACCTTTGTTAATTCTCCAAACTTTTACCCCGCCCATTTGTTCAACGATATCAGGGTATTCGTCCGTAAAATTATCAAAAACTACGTGAATTTGATAGTTTTCGTTCGGGTATTTTTGTAATTTGAGCATATTTACAAGCTCAACAACACCTTTTTGACCTCGTTTTGCATATATTATAACGATTAAATTACCGGGCAAATCCTCGGCAAGATATTTTTGCTCAAGTCCTAATTGTTTTTTTTTCGTTGCGGAGAACACCGCTATTATGTACGAAATTAAATATAGTATTAAACAAAAGAATAAAATAATTAATATGTTTACAATAATGTCATCAATAAGCATGAAAAAATACCTCTATGACTTAATTTTAACCGAAAAAAGAGAATAGTTCCATAAATCAAATTTTCATGACTATCAATAATTTGTAAATAATTATTAAGAATTAAAATAAAAGACTACACAAAATGAAACATGTGTCATAACATGCCTGTATAACACAAATCCCCAAATCTCCTCCCAAGATTATTAAGTATATTTGCTGCAAGAGCAGCAATTTTTTTGTCTAAAAATCAGTAGTTGTAGAGGTTGAGGCGAGATTAAAAATATCGGTTGATAAAAATTTTTCAGTGAATACAATAGATTTGTAGCGAAAATATGCGCGTATAGCCCAGCTGGATAGAGCGTTTGGCTACGAACCAAAAGGTCGGGGGTTCGAATCCCTCTACGCGTACCATTTATTAAAAGAGCCGTAAGGCTCTTTTTTTGTAAAATATTGCATCTGATAATGAACTTTTCTCTAAAATATACTTAAAGCAAGTAGAGTGTATTTAAAAATACAACACGATAATTAATTGTTAAATAATGTCTTAGGTATTGATGATATTTAACACATACAGACCTTTTTTATTGATTTTTATGTTTTAAAAGTTTCCGTTGAGTTGACTTAGTCGACGGTTTAACCGTAAAAGGTAAGGCAGTAGAGGGTAACACCTCATCTACAAAGTATTTAGGTAAGAACAAGAAACAGAAAAAGAAGCTTAATCAAGAAGCCATTGACAAAAAGAAACTTCAAATTCAAAAGATTGAAGATAAGATAACAATGGCAGAAGGTGGTAATGCTGAAGTTTCGAACCCTCTTGACATTTTGAAGGAGCAGCTCAGGATTGCTAAGAACGAGTTGAAGAAGCTCGAAACCCCTAAGCCCGAGCCTGAGAAACTTCCTAAGATAACAATCAAGATAGACAAGAACGCAAAAAACCCTTATGCGGCTTTGAGAGC
>CAZOGS010000103.1:0-6045 GCA_964579375.1 uncultured Muribaculaceae bacterium | reverse complement strand
AATCGATTTTTAATACAAATCGGGCAATACATGAATACGAACGGTTTTTATACATATATATGGTGTTTGCAAAAGGAGCCAAAATGACGAATTATTTTAATACGGATGACTTCTCTTTTTTCCGCAAAAAGATAAATATCAAGGATATAGATAAATTTCAAAACAATCAAAATTCGGATAAAATAAATCAAACTAAGCTTTTGCAAAACTTTTCCGTTCAAAATGACGAAAGTATTGTTTTGGCTTTTGACGATTTTGACGGCTATGAAATCCCCAACTTGTTCGCAGAAGATTTAGACTCTGATAACGCAACCGAAGAAATTGTTGAAGAAAAAATTGTTGAAGAAACGACAGAAACGATCGAAACGGAAGCAACAAATAACACAAGCGACTCAAACGCAGACACTGTAGATGTTTTAAAGAGAAAACTTCCGATTTGGGCAGTTGAAGATATTGAAAAAGAGTTATCAGACCTTCAGGAAGGTTCTGATGAATACAATGAAAACTTTATAAATGCCGCATATGATATAATTACTCAAAATGAAGATTTATCGGAATTTCCGTTAGAAGAATTTGGCTTTAGTGATGAACAAATTCAAGAAGCTCAAAAGAACGCTTTGGAACGGCTTAATGAGATTAATAAAAATCAAGAAGCCAACATTCTGTATGATGACATAGCAAACACATCCGAAGTACAAGCTAACAGTGCGATACAAGCCGCAAATGCAACTGACGCCGCAAACAATGCACAAAATAATACCGCTAAAAACAATTCTTCCGGCGGAAGCATAAACGGAAAACGAGTTTCAAGTCCTGCTATTGCCCAAAAAGTTGTTTCCAATATGTCGATAGCGGATTTAGAAAATGAACTTTCGACATCGAAAGCCAATGTCGACAAGGCATATCAAGAATATAACAATGAACTTGAAGCGTTGAACAGTGAACTTGCGACAAATATATCAACAGAACAAGCAGCGGTTGAAAATTCCCAAAATGAAATATTGTTAGTAAAAAATGAACTTTCCACCCACGAAACCAATCTTAACGATTACAACACAAACTTGACCTCTGCACAAAGCGAACTTTCCACCCACAAAACAAATCTTAGCAGTTACAACTCAAGCTTGACCTCGGCACAAAGTGAAGTAGGTTCACTCAGTTCTTCAATTTCTGCTCTTGAAGCAAAATTAAATGAAAAAGATGAAAACGGAAACCCGAAGAATGATAGAGACTCTATTCGGTCTGAACTTAAAGAACTTAAAAGCCAAAAATATAAATTAGAAAATGAAACTATTCCCAAACTTGAACAAGATATTGCAAACTCTAAAGAAAAAATCAATGAGTTAGAAAATGACACCATTCCGCAACTTGAACAAAATATTGCAGACACTGAAGAAAAAATCAATGAATTAGAAAATGAAACTCTTCCAAAACTTGAAGAAGAGTTGGAAGAGCATAATAACAAAGTTGCTGAATATCAAAACGAAATCAGCACTTTAGCAACGTCAAATCCACAGTTGCAAGCGAAAATAGATTCGTATAACAAGGCTGTTCAATATCAAGATCAAGTTGAGCAAACATTAGCATTAAGAAAGGCAGACCAAGAAAGAGCGGCGAAAGTGAATATGCCTGCCGCCGGAGAAAGTTCAAAGGATTATCGAGGAAATGATTCGATAGATTGGACAAATATGCCGATGACTTATGAATTGGACGGAGAATTTTATCATTGCGTAGGCTTTGCAGGTAACGATTTTGACGGCGACGGAACAATTGATTTTAAACCCGACAGTTGGGAAGAAATGCAAATGTATGCAGTAAATGCCGGAATTATCAATAAAGGAAAATACGGTACGATGCAATGTCACAACTATTCAAACGTTTTGGCGGATATAGTATTGGGAACTGTTAATAGCGAGTTGGGTCAAGCATTTATTAATGAAACTGAAGATGAAAATTACGGCAACGTCGATATGGCAGGCAAAATGGGTCGTGAAAAAGAATACAATTTAAGAGATTATCAACTTTGTAGGGCTGCAGACCGTGATGCCGAAAATGCTATTATCAAAAATGAACTTCAAAATGGCAGACCATGTATTGTAAGCGTTCCGCACAAAGATGGATCACACTATGTTCTTGCAGTCGGAATGTCTGATGACGGTGATATCTTGCTTTGGGATTCTTATAACGGCAGCATGGAAAAATTAGGCAAATCGTCAAACGATGACAATACATCGTTACATAGAAATTTGGCAAGTAGCAACGGCGTAATGGTCTTTGTTGATAACACTCGTTATACTTATACCGATTCTAAGATGTGGAACTATTGGGATGATTACGTTGAACAAGATGCTGCCACAATAGAAGCAAATAAAATTAAAAAATGTTGCGTAGTTCCAACCTAACGTCCTGTTCCGCTAACACAAATGAAGAAACAAAGATTGCAAATGTAAAACGACATCTCATATTTATTGTCAAATATGTAAGCAAAACGGGCAATTTGCAACCATTATGATTTTGATTTAAAATCATCGATATGTCGATTGATATTGAAAAAACAGCAAATAATATTGAATTTTTCGGAAAATTGAAAGCCTTGACAGCGAACGGCAAATCTTATGCGATTTCGTGCGTAAGTCCGCTCGCCAAGGTTTTTTTAATAAATTACATTTCAAAGTACAAAAAGCTTTTGATTGTAACAGATACGGAGCAAACCGCCTTAAGATACAAGAATGACTTAAATTTGTTCTTTGGTCTAAAATCGACTATTTTTCCTTATCAAGACAGCGGTTTGTACGATGCAAACATTCCCAATATTTACAAATATTCCGAGCAAATATCTGTTTTAAGGAATTTTTCGGAGGAAAAAGTTATCATTTTGCCGTTAAGAGCAAGTTTTGAGAAATTTCCGACTGTTGAATTTTTTGAGGAAAACTCAATAAAATTAAAGGTTAATGAAGATATCAATATTGAAAAGTTATCCCAAAAGCTGATTTCTTTCGGATACAAAAAGGTTGTAACCGTAACGGACGCAGGAGAATTTAGCGTTCGAGGGGATACAACGGATGTTTATTCTTTGGATAAAAACCCGCTCAGAATTGAGCTTTGGGGCGATACGATAACTGATTTACGATATTTTGATGCGGAAACGCAAAGAAGTATTGAAAAAGCTGAAGAAGCAACCGTTATACCTGTTTGCAAATTTTTAAGAACCGAAAAATCCGCTGAAAATTTTGAAAAATATTACTCAAAAACTTTAAAAAAGTTTTTGAAATCAGCTACTGACGAAGAGAAAGAGTTTTTTGAAAACAAATATGCGGAATTATCGGAGCTCACAAAACAGACCTTTGATTTTGACGGAATTAATTATTATGAAAGCGTTTTAAACCCTAACCTTCAGACGATTTTTGAACTTTTGCCCGAAGATTATACAATTCTTTTTGATGAATACAATGAATTAAAAACAAAATATCATCAATTTGATGAAAAATTTAAAAAGCACTATGTTGAAAATTTAAAACTGCCACAAACATTGCCGCTATCTGATTTTTCTCATCCGATATTTGAAAACTTCACAAAAACAATCGCAAACAAGAACAAAATTTATTTTGAAAACATTCTTTCGGAAGAAACGGAAAATGTTAAATTTATCGAAACCGAAACTGAGCTTGCTCCTTTATTTTCGGGAGATTTGGCGGAAACGGTTGATTTTATTATAAAAAAGCGGGAACAGGGATTTAAGATAATAATTGCAACCGATTTTCAAGTACGGATTGAGGAGATTTTGAATGAATTTGAAATACCCGTTTCAAAAGATTTTGAGCGAATTTCAGACGTATTTTTAATGAGCAATACCGCTTTTGGCGGCAGCATAATCAATTCTTTAAAGCTTGTAATTTTGACGGATAAAGAGCTTTTTAACA
Source organism: uncultured Muribaculaceae bacterium (assembly GCA_964579375.1). Classification (GTDB taxonomy): domain Bacteria; phylum Cyanobacteriota; class Vampirovibrionia; order Gastranaerophilales; family Gastranaerophilaceae; genus RUG841. Next base: position 2,125 of record CAZOGS010000103.1, on the reverse strand, counting down.
AGCGTTCCGCAGAAGTAACCGTGGCAAAACGAAAATACAAAAGAGAAAAACGGGCAGAGGATTTCAGTGATATTAATGTTGACGATTATGTCGTACACGAAATCCACGGAATCGGAATTTTTAAGGGTCTTTCAAAACTTGAATTTGACGGAGAGATGAAAGACTATTTGACGATAGAATATGCGGGCAAAGACAAACTTTATATGCCTGCGGAGCAAATCGGATTTTTGTCGGCATATAAAGGCTCGGGAGCAATAAAACCGCCACTTTCCAAGATGGGCGGTGTTGATTGGTCAAATATTAAAGAAAAAGTAAAAAAAGATATACAAGATGTTGCGAAAAATCTTTTGAAGCTTTATGCAGGGCGAAAAACCGTTGAAGGATATGCTTTTGAGCCTGATTCCGTTTGGCAGTACGAAATGGAAACAGCGTTTCCGTATACGGAAACGCCCGATCAAATGAAAGCAATCAATGAAACGAAAGCCGATATGGAGCTTGACAGCCCGATGGACAGACTGATTTGCGGAGATGTCGGGTTCGGCAAGACAGAAGTTGCACTGAGAGCAATTTTTAAAGCCGTCATGTCGGGGAAACAAGCTGCAATGGTAGTTCCCACAACTGTTTTAGCGATGCAACATTTTGCCACGGTCAGCGAAAGATTTAAGCCTTTTCCGATAAAAATAGCCGTTCTTTCAAGATTTAAGACGAAGAAAGAAATCAATGAAAGTCTTGAAAAGCTTGCGACGGGTGAAATAGATGTCGTTATTGGAACACACAGACTTTTACAGGATGATGTTGTTTTCAAAGATTTAGGCTTGCTTGTCATTGACGAGGAACACAAATTCGGAGTTAATCACAAAGAAAAATTTAAGATGTTGAAAAAGAATATTGATGTCTTAAATATGTCGGCAACGCCTATTCCGAGAACACTTTATATGTCTTTATCGGGAATTAGAGATATAAGCGTAATTGCGACAGCCCCGTCGGAAAGATTGCCCGTAAAAACCTTTGTCAGTGAATTTAAAGAAGATATTGTCAAAAATGCTATTAATTATGAAATAGAGCGTGACGGACAGGTTTTCTATCTGTACAATCGGGTGGAAACGATTTTTGACTTTGCGGCATATTTGCAAAAACTTGTACCGAATGCAAGGATTGCCGTTGCACACGGAAAAACTGACGGTGCAAAATTAGAAAAAATCATGTGTGAATTTCGTGACGGTCAATACGATATTCTGCTTTGCAGTGCCATTATTGAATCTGGAATTGATATTAAAAACGCAAACACAATGATTATCCACGACGCCGACAGGTTTGGACTTGCCCAACTTTACCAACTCAGAGGAAGGGTCGGTCGAACGGATAAACAAGCTTATTGTTATTGTCTTTACAAGCAAAATAAGCTTATTACCGAAGATGCACAAAAAAGGTTGAAAGCGATAAAAGAGTTTACGACTTTCGGAAGCGGATACCAAATTGCCCTAAGAGATATTGAAATACGGGGAATTGGCAATCTTTTGGGAACAAAACAGCACGGAAAGATGGTTTCGGTCGGTTTTGACACATATTGTTCATTGCTTGACGAAACGGTAAAAGAATTGCAGGACATAAAAGAACACAAACTTAAATCATCCATTGTGGATATAAATGTTACGGCGTTTATTCCCGATGAATGGGTCGGCTCGAAAGAACAAAAAATGCTCGAGTACAAACGAATTTCAGAGGCAAAAACGTTGACGGAACTTGACGAAATTGTTTCGGAATGGAAAGACAGATTTTCGAAATTGGAAGAACCGGTCGAAAATCTTATCAAATTAATCAAACTGAAAATGTCCGCAACAAGTGCCGGCATAACCACAGTGAGGGAAACGGCAGGAGGAATAAGGCTTTATTCCGGATATTTGGAACCTGAAATAAGAATAATTTTAAGCAAATTACCTTTTGATATAAAAAGAAATATTAAGATGGTAAAGCTTCCAAAAGCTTGTAACGACGGGGAATTTGTCTTGATTTTCAATAGCAGTCATTTTAATTTTGATGAATTATTTAACAAATTGTCGGATTTATTTTATCATGTAGCTAAGACAATATCGGAATATACCCGAAACTCAAAATAGGAGAAAAT
>CAZOGS010000102.1:0-6099 GCA_964579375.1 uncultured Muribaculaceae bacterium | reverse complement strand
AAATTCGTGGATTTTAAATAGTTTTCGTAATTTTGTTTCATTCCATATTGTGAGGTTTCTCCCGAACCGACACCGAAAAAGATTACGGGAACATTTTTTGAATCTTCTATTCCGTCGGGCATTACTAATGCATATCCTATTCCGTTTTCTGTTCTTAAATATTCAAATGAAGTTTCAAGATCTTCTCCAAAAAGTTCTGATTGTTTTCTGTTTTCCGCATTTGCCGTTCGGTTATTTATTTCAGCTTCAGCGTTACTTGCTTCAATAGTCGCTTTGTTCATTGCGGTATTGATTTCTGTCATTTTGGTTTGAGTTGTTTCTATCGCCTGTTGAGCGGCAGTTATTTGTGTTTGTTGATTTGCTTTTGTTGTGTCTAAAGCCTCTTTAGCCTCATTATACGCCAATAATGCCTGTTGCGTCGCTTCATTACAGTTTGCAAGGATTTGTGCGTCCAATTCTTGTTTAACGGTGTTTGCATCCTCAAGAGCCGTGGTGGCATCTTCATAGTTTTTTTCTGTTGTTGTTACTTCTTCTTCTGCTTGGGTAAGATTTTCTTTGGCTTCATTCTTTTTGTTTTGAGCTTCAGTTAAAGCAGTTTTTTCTGCTTCTAACGATGTTTTTGCTGAAGCAACTTGCAACTGAAGATTACTTGTATCTATCGGATTTCCTTCTTTATCAACCGCTCCATTATAACTTGCCAACGCCGATTCTAAGCCGGAAAGAGTGCCTTGTGCGGATGCAACATTTGCTTCGCAGGTTGCTTCTTGTTGTTCACATCCGGAAAGTGCTGTTTTTGCCGTATCTCTTGCAAGTATTGCATCATTCTTTGCGTTATATGCTTCCGTTTGATTTTTCTCGCACTGGGCAATACCTGCAGCATTTTGAAGGCTTGCCGCTTTTAACTTCGCTCCTTCTGCTGTTTCAAAAAAGCCGTCTTGATTTAGCATTTGCCTGTATTGGGTTTGCTTTTGCCCTAAATTTGTCTGTGCTTCATCAACTTGTTCGTTCGTTTCTGTCTGAACTTTTACAAAATCTCCTTTTGCCTGACCGTTTTCTTTTTCTGCCGCTTTGTATTGCTCGCTTAAATTTGCTACTAACGCTTTTTGTTTTGTTTTATACTCTTTAAGCTCGTCTGTTTTCATTTTGGTGACATCTACAGGTTCTGCGGTTTCTGTAGTGTTGTTTTTTGCGGTTGCTTGAGTGTTCTTAGCGTTTGTTCCGTTGCTTTGAGATGTGCCGTTAACACTTCCGCTGCCGCCGCTGACGCTGTTTGCTCCTGAGCTTCCTCCACTGCTCTGAACTTTATTTGTGTTTTCTACAGTTTGAGTTTGTGTCGTATCTGATGTTGTATTTTGAGGAAGTTTTTCTGTCGTTGCCTTTTGTATATTTTCCAATTTATCTAAGGCATCAATCGTTTCGTAAAAGTCAATCGTGCCGTTTCCGTCAGAATCAATTTCGTTGATAAATTTACTAATACTCGATTCATCAGAAAAGAAATCGCTGATTGCATCAAATCCGTCTATTCCGTTTAACATTTCCGCAAACGTTACGTTATCGTCTGTTTCCGTGTCAAGACTCAAAAATTTACCGTCGCTGTAGTTCAAACTGTCGGTATCGATACCGTTTTGGAACATGTTTGCATATTTTTCGCCATAATTCTCTTTGACGTAGGTCAAAAATTTGTCCTTGTTCTCTTTAATAACATTCGAAGAGTCAAGATTATAATTCTTTCCGGATGTTGCGTTTTCCTTCTTTAAATACTCAATAAACCCTGATTTCATTGAGTTATAATCAATTTTTTTATTCAAGTTCGCTGAGGAATTGTTGACCGAATAGTAAGAATTTGTTTTCATTTCTGTGAAGGACTCCTTTTTAACACAAAATAATTATCGGCAATACTTAAAAATACTTAAATTTAAACGAGTTTTAAATCCAAAATGATTAAATTCTGTTACAAAACGTAAAATTCTAATCAATCGTAAAATCACGAAGTGCGATGTCGTCTTCTGCATCTTCTTTCATTGCCGTTTCGAGCAAAATATATGTCATATACGCACCTAAGGCAACCGCTTTAGGGTCAAGCTCCGTATTATTTGCCGCTTCAATGATTGCCGAGTTGATTTCGGGGTTTTCGTTTTTGATATAGTGAATCATCTTTTTACGCCAAGCGTGAACATCCTGAAAAATTTCAGCAAAAACCAAAGATGATTGTTCTTCCGTAATGATAGGTAACACGATTAATTCCCCAAACCTTTAATGTAATAATGAGAGGAAGGTTTTTTTCCTCCCTCTCAAATAAAAACTAAGCTTCTTCGCCTGTAACTTCTGTTCTGATTGATGCTTTTGAGCCTTTAATAGTCTTGCTCTTATGCTTTTCAACCTGACGAAGCAATTTATCTGCCAATAAATCGATTGCGGCATACATTGTTTCGGAAGTTTCTTCCAATTTAATTGTACCCGAAGTCATTTTACAGATAACTTCTGCCGTGTGACTTTCGCTGACTGACGGGTTTTTGATTACGCTCAAAACAACTTCAATAAGTTGGATTTGGTCATAATGAGTCAAAACCTTTCCGATTTTTTCTTTTGTGTACGCTTTGATAGCGTCTGTGATTTCAATGTTACGTCCGTTTACGATAATTCGCATAAACTTTTAGCCTCCTACATAATAACTTTTAAATTATAAAACATATTTGTAAATATTAAAAGTACCTTTTGTGATTTTGTTAAGCAATCTGTAAAAATCTTAATCTTTTTTCATCCTTAACAAGAAAAGTTACTTCATTTTCGGGAAAATATTTAACTTTCCGTCATCGTTTCTCCATTTAAACCAACCGGTTTTGTAAACAGAGCCGGAATCAACAACCGTTACCAATGCCCAATTCCCTCTGATAATACGAAGTGCAATGTGTTCGGGATATGTAAATTCATCTACAACCTGTGCATCTTCCGAGTCTTTTGAATAAAGCTTGAAATGTGATTTCGGAACATCTGACATCAATTTGATACCGTTTTCTCTTCCAAATTGAAAAACAAATTCTTTCCAAGTTAAAAAATTTGAATCATCTTCAATTTCAACCCATCCAAGTTGATTTCCGTTTTGATTGATATAAATTTGTGCCCATCCGTTTTCGGGATATTCCGCAATTGCCGTATAAAATTCGTTTTTTGACGGCATGTTTACAATATACGGATTATAAACATTTCTGCTGTCCCTAATGATTGCCGATTTTGTGTTCTCAACGGGAAGTGTAAAGTGCTTCAATTTTTTCGATTTCTCACTCGGTGCAACATAGGCATCAAAATCTTTTTCCATCTTCAAAAGACCAATTCCGTAGTGGCGGATACTTTTTGATGAAGTCGGCACTTTATCCGTTGCAAAAACCGTTATTGCGGAAGTTGCAAAAATAACCAAAGAAATTATTAATTTCTTAAGCATCTTTTTCTCCGATTGAAGGTGCGGATGTTCTTGCTTTTATTTCATCAAGAAGGGCATTCTTGAAGTCTTCTGTTGCCATTGAACCGATTGCACCCTTGCCTCTGACTCTTACGGCAACTTGATTTGCTTCAATTTCCTTATCTCCGACGACAACAACGTACGGGATTTTCTTGTCTTGTAAAGCTTCTCTGATTTTGTAATTCATACTTTCGGAACGGTCGTCAAGTTGAACTCTGATACCTTCTTTGAACAATTCGTTGTAGATTTTTGCGGCGTAATCATTGTGACGTTCCGCAATCGGAACGATGCAAACTTGTGTCGGTGCAAGCCATGTCGGGAACGCTCCCGCATAGTGTTCGATAAGAATTCCGTGAAATCTTTCCATTGAACCGAAAATAACTCTGTGAAGCATAACCGGCGTTTTCATTTGACCGTCTTTATCTTGATATTTGATGTCAAATCTTTCGGGCAAGTTAAAGTCTAATTGAATTGTTGCACATTGCCATGTTCTTCCGATTGCATCTTTAACCTTAAAGTCGATTTTCGGGCCGTAGAACGCACCGTCACCTTCGTTGATGTCGTATTTCATTCCACGTTTATCCATAGCTTCCTTCAAGCCTGCTTCCGCCAATTCCCAATTTTCAATTTTTCCGACGTAACTTTCGGGTCTTGTCGAAAGTTCTACTTCAAAACTCATATTGAAAATTTTCATCGTATCTGCAACAAAGTCAATGATATCGTTAATTTCAGAAACTAATTGTTCCGGTGTACAGAAAATATGTGCATCATCTTGAGTAAATCCTTGAACACGTGTCAATCCGGACAAAGCTCCCGATTTTTCACGACGGTAAACTGTTCCCAATTCAGCCATTCTGAGCGGCAATGAACGATATGAGTGTCTTTGTGATTGATAAATCAAAATGTGGAACGGGCAATTCATCGGTTTGACGATATATTGTTCATCTTCTTCATTATCTTTTTGGATAAAGAACATATTTTCTTTGTAGTGGTCGATGTGACCAGAAATTTCCCACAATTTGGATTTCGCAATTTGCGGAGTTTGAACGATTACATAACCTCTTTTTCTGTGTTCCGTTCTCCAATAATTTTCAATTTCTTCTCTGACCGTATAAAGGTTCGGATGCCAAAGAACCAAGCCGCCGCCGATTTCTTCTCTTACCGAGAACAAGTCGAGTTGTGTACCTAATTTTCTGTGGTCACGTTTTTGTGCCTCTTCAAGCATTGTCAAATGTTCAGCAAGGTCTTCCTTATTCCAAAAAGCGGTTGCGTAAATACGCTGAAGCATCTTGTTCTTTTCGTTTCCTCTCCAATATGCTCCCGCAACTTTCATCAATTTGATTGCATTACCCTTGATAAAGCTTGTGTTTGGTACGTGAGGACCTGCACAAAGGTCGTTGAAAAGAACATTTCCTTCTTTATCTTTTGTCAAATACAATGTCGGATTATCGTTTCTGTGTTCTTCAAGAAGTTCCGCTTTGTAAATTTCACCTTGTGCCTTAAACTCATCAATTTGCTTTTGAACATCAGGAATTTCATATTTTTCAAAGACTAAATTTTGTTTAAGAATTGCTTTCATTTCGTTTTCGATTTTTGTCAAATCTTCTTCCGTGAAAGAATGTTCCGAGTCAAAATCGTAATAAAAACCGTTATCAACGGCAGGTCCAATTGCCAATTTTGTTTCGGGAAACAATTTTTGTACGGCTTGTGCCATAATGTGCGAAGCCGAGTGTCTTAATATATGTAAATTTTCTGCATTCTTTTCCATAAATTTATCCTTTGAATATTAATAATCTTTCTCTTACTGTTATATCACCTACATAAAATTAGTTCAAATTTTTTACTTAGCTGAAAAAACTTCTTAAAATCCTTGTCGATTGCGGGAATAAGTCATAAATATCTTAAACCTGAATATCAAATTTTTATTAAGATTTTTCGCTCTCAATCTCAAATTGTTTTCATCGTTAATTCCCCTTCCTTTCCTCTTGAAAAAGAGGTTTCAAAAAAATCTCAATAATACAATATTTATCCTGATTTTGTTATAATATGTTTGTAAATTACATCTGACGGGGAAAATTATGAAGTATACGAGTTGTGACTGGATAAACGGAGGTTTGGATTTTCGTCCCGAACAGATAGTTTTGTGCTGTTTTTCTTGGCTTCAGGGGTATGAAGAATATGTTTTGGTCGATAATTATCACGGTGAGCCTATTGATTGGGAAAAACTTTTTGAAAAAAAACGACAACTTATTAATATGCAAAAACAGGGCAAAACTGCCGATTTTTGTCGAAATTGTATCTATCAGGAAGAGTATGATTGGGCTGATGATGACAGTATAAATTGTCTGCTCTTAAATCATTTTTCAAAATGTAATTCAGCTTGTGTTTATTGTTGGTTCGGCAATCACAAAGAAGAATGTCAAAATTCGGTTCCGTACGATATTTTACCGATTTTACAGGATATGAAAAATAAAGGTTTTTTGAAGGTTAACGAGAGAAGTTTTGTGACTTTCGGCGGCGGCGAACCGACGGTTTTGAAAAATTTTGACAAAGTTTTAACTTTTCTTATCGATGAAGGGTTTAAAAACATTCGTATTAATTCATCCGGAATAAAATTTTCTTCCGCAATTGTAAACGGATTG
>CAZOGS010000101.1:3353-6119 GCA_964579375.1 uncultured Muribaculaceae bacterium | reverse complement strand
AAATGGTGGAGACGGTGAGAATCGAACTCACGTCCGAAACGGAAATAAACGTACATCTACGTGTGTAGGTCTGTTATTCTTGTCGATATTGCGGCACGAACCAATTCCCTTGATACCGATAAAGCAATTTAGACTCTGCCGAGTTTGGTTGTAGTCTTAAGCGTAGTTACAACCGTCATACGCAGCAACTTGCATAATTTCCCCTGCACAACGGCAAGTTGGTCATACAGAGGTGACCTGCTTAAATACTAAGCAGCAAGAGCTCTAACTCTTGAGAAGTCAGCTTTGATTACATTGTTAGCATGTAAATCATTTGCTCGTTGATAATCCGGAACAGCGCCGGAACACGCAGCACGGTTACCTCAATCGCCCCGTCAAATCCATAGCGTCCCCATGTAAATATTTTTTTGTCAATGTTCAATTTTGAGCATGCCTTTATCGTGAAAAATATCACTCTCAGAAATGCAGTATTTATGCAAAATAACACTATTTGTGTTATTTGATATCAGTATTCCCGATATGTTAAGTATTATAACAAAGAATTTAAATTTCGTAAAGCCTTGTCATTGCTAATGTTGCGGATTGTAAATAATACTATAGTATTAGTACGGAAGGGTGACAAATTATTTGTTTTTGTGTTATAAGAATAAACATAAACAATTCAATCGGGCTGAGAGCCATTTCATATAGAGATTAACAAAAGATAAAATTAGGAGGACTATTATAATGTCAGTCGGACAATTTGTATTTATGCTTCACAGCCACCTTCCGTATTACAGAAAAGCAGGTATGTGGCCATTCGGCGAAGAAAACTTGTATGAATGTATGTGCGAAACGTACGTACCGTTATTAAATGCTATTTCTGAATTATATGAAGAAGAGGGTATTAAAGCTAAATTAACAGTCGGAATTACACCGATATTGGCTGAACAATTAATTGATGAACACTTAAAAGAAGGTTTCATTGAATATTTGGATTCAAGAATTAAGCAAGTTTCAGAAGATTTGGAAAGATATCCCGATCCGAACATAGCAAATTCACAACATTTAAAATACCTTGCAAAATATTATTTTGATTGGTTCACACATATCAAAGACAGCTTTGTCAACAAGTATGGTAAAGACTTAATCGGAGCTTTCAAGAAATACCAAGATTTAGGTTGTATTGAAATCACGACATCAGGGGCAACACACGGATTTTCACCGTTATTGGCAACAGATGCAAACTTAAACGCACAATTCAGTGTCGGTTCACAAACGACGAAGAAATTGTTCGGAAAGAAAGCAAAAGGTTGCTGGTTACCCGAATGTGCATACAGACAAGGTTACGAATACATCGGAAAAGACGGAGAAAAGAAATGGAGACCGGCAGTTGAATTGACATTACAAAATAATGACATTCAATACTTCTTCACGGAATCTCACGTAATAGAAGGCGGCAACTCAATCGGAAACAGAAGAGTTGTCGGCGTATACGGAAACATTGAATACATACCGCTTCCGGAAAGAGAAGCTACAGGCTATGACACATATAGTGCTTATTGGCTTCCCGATGCACAAGTTGCCGTTATGGGAAGAAACGAAAGAGCAGGCTATCAAGTATGGTCAGCAGCAGACGGATATCCCGGTGACGGATGTTACAGAGAGTTCCACAAAAAAGATGATAAATCCGGTATGCACTACTGGAGAATTACTTCAGCATCTGCAGGATTGGGTGACAAAATGCTTTACGATCCCGTACTTGCAATGTCACAAATCAACTTGAACTCAGACCACTACACAACATTAATTTACCACTTGTTAAATGATTACAAGAAATCACACAACGGTAAAGAAGGTCTTGTAATGGTATCATTCGATACGGAATTATTCGGACACTGGTGGTTCGAAGGTGTTGAATTCATCAAACAAGTTATCAAGAAGTTGAACCAATACCTTCCCGATGTTGAAATGATGACAGCAGGTGAATATGTTGAAAAACATCCGCCGAAAGAAGCTATCCAAATCCCCGAATCATCTTGGGGACAAGGCGGACACTTCTACGTATGGAACAACAACCTTACGGAATGGATGTGGCCTATCATTCACGGATGTGAAAAGAGAATGTCTGCAATCGCAGATGCAAACGACAAAATGCCTGAAGATAAGTTGATGCAAAGAGCATTGGCACAATTGGCAAGAGAAAACCTCTTACTTCAATCTTCAGACTGGCCGTTCCTCATCACAACATGGCAAGCTAAAGATTATGCAACCGAAAGATTTAATGAACACGTTCACAGATTTGAAGTGATTGCGGACATGATTGAAACAGGATGCATAAACGAAGACAAATTAGCTGAAATCGAAAGCATAGACAACTGCTTTGCCGATATCAACTACAGAGTGTACAAAACAATTCCTGAAGGTAAATACCCTCAAGATGTTGAAAAAGTACAACTTCTCAACAAATAGTTTGAGAAAAACAGAAAAGAACGGATTTGAAACTCCGTTCTTTTTTTATGCAATTTTTTGTACAAAAAAGAAAAATCCGTTATAATTGACTTACGAAAGAAAAGTTATGGGAAAAATCAAAAAATTTTATGAACAAAAAACAACATTATGCAACTGTATTGTACTTGCAATCATTGTTTTTTGCGGTTGGTTAGTTTTTAGAGGTCACTATTCTAATGTTTTGACCGACGTCGGACGGGAGATGCTGTTTCCGGAAGCTATCTTAAAAGGAAATGTTTTATATAAAGATATTCTTTGCATATATTTTCCGCTTGC
>CAZOGS010000101.1:0-3253 GCA_964579375.1 uncultured Muribaculaceae bacterium | reverse complement strand
GTAAAACATATCAAAACAGAGAAATTTTTATTTTTAGCACTTTCTTACCTGTTTTGCGGAATTGCCTTTACTTTTAAGGGCGAATTTGGCTTAATTTTACCGGTATTAATCTATCTTTCGTTTTTTGCAAAACCTTGCGGAGCGAAAAAGAATTGTATCAATGCAATTTGCTTTGCAATCACACCGATAGTTTCGTTGGGAGTTTTACTTGCACAGGGTCTGACGTTGGAAGAACTGGTTAAAGCGGCAGATTTTATGAGAGTGTTTTTTTCGACAGACTCAATGATTTATCATTTGGGAAAGACCGGCGGAATATTCACCGCTGACAAACTTTTCGTGTGGGGACAAAGCATCGTAAACCTGCTCATTTTTTACGGAATATCTTTCTTTTTGTTTAAAAAGACAAAAGGGAATAAGTTGATTTTAGTGTCGGCACTAATTTGTGCAACTCTTTTAAACGTAACAAAAGTATGGTTACATACCGTTTTAATACCGATAGCACTATTTGTGTTATTGCTTCGTAAATATAATTTGCTCAAGCAAAATCTTCCTGTTTTAATATTATTATTGTCGGCACTTGCACTGACAGCGAGAATGTTTTGGTCATTAATACTTTCAACATACGGGCTGTACACGGCACCGGTTGCAATTTTGACACTAATAGTGTTAGCGATTAAATTGTTCGATGGCGACAAGAAAGAAGAGATAAAGAAATTTGCGATTTTCGTATTATCTTGCTATATGATTTATTTTTTGGCTTTTGATATTTACCAATTCAAAACAAACAACACAAAAATTCAAACCGAAAAGGGATGGATTTATATACCGCAAAAAGAGGCAAGAACACTCAACCATGCGATAGCCTATGTTCTTCAAAACACAACAGAGGAGCAAAAAGTATTATTTTTACAGGAAGGAACATTTTTAAATTTTTTGACGGACAGACCGGTAAATTTAAAGATGCACATGGCAGACAGATTGTATTACGAAGCGATAGGGGAAGCAAAAATTGTTGATAACCTAAAGAACAGCGATTACGAAGTCATTTTCCTTGCAGAGGGATATGGCTTAACCCGATTTGGAAAACCGTATTTATACGGCTCGGATAATGCGATTTTGCGTTATGTTTTCGAAAATTACAATCTTGAATGGCGGGATAATTTTACAAAAAAAGGTATTCAGAACAATTTATATTGCTTAAGGAAAAAATAATTTATATTACAGAAACTAAATATTTTGTAATAAATGGGTATTTTTTTGACAAAGTAGTATAATAATTTTGTATCTATGTCTTACAAGGAGAGAAAAACATGAAAAAAGTATCAAAATTAATGACAGTAGCGATGGCGGCAGTTTTGGCAATAGGCAGTGCAAATGTTGCAAACGCAGCTGTTACAAGTACAAATACAACGTTTAAGTATGCAGTTGTAGACGTTCCGAAAATTGTTGAAAATTCACAACAAGTTGCAAACTTAAAGAAACAACGTCAAGACCAAGAAAGAATTTTCTCAAAATCACTTCAAGATGCACAAAAGAAACTTAATGCAGAAACGAATGCAGAAAAGAAAAAGGCACTTGAAGCACAATTGACAAAAAATCTTAACGCACAAAAAGACAAAATGAACAAAGAATACGCACAAAAATTGCAAGCAATCGACAAAAACATTTCCGCAGTAATTGCACAACAAGCAAAAGCTAACGGATATAAATTGGTTGTTGCAAAAGGTGTTGTTCTTTATTCTGAAGGAGCAGACATTACAAACGACGTAATGAAAGCCGTAAAATAGTTTAAAAAGCGAAAAGTCCTCGTTAAAAGACGGGGACTTTTTGTATAGAAAAGAAAAACCGACTATGAAAGTTATAAGCAAACAACGAAACAGCAAAATGTGTTACATTTGCGGAATGGACAATGAGCAAGGTTTAAAGGCACAATTTTACAATATGGAAGACAATTCCGTTATGACAAAATTTGTTTATTCCGAATATCATCAAAGTTTCCCGCAAAGAGTACACGGCGGATTAATAGCGGCAATGCTTGATGAACTTGCGTTCAGAGCGGCATGGGTAAACGATTACGGATTGCTTGGAGCGACAATGTCAATGGAAATAAAATATCGAAAGCCCGTTCCGTATAATGTTAAAATTATCGGAAAAGGGCTTGTTACTAAGGATTTTTCCAAATTTTTCGAGTCGGAAGTCGAACTTTTTGATATTGAAAAAAATTTGCTTGCAAATGCAACCGTAAAATATATAAAATTGCCGATTGAAAAAGTCACCGATGCGGATTTTCATAAAGAAATGTGTTATCTTGTTGAAGATGACGTAAGGGAACTTTAAATGACATTTTAAATCACCTGTCGGAGGATTTGTTTCGGCAAGAATGACGTTATTATTTTCAAAAAAGAGGTGAAAATGATAACAGAATTAAATGATGAAAATTTTGCGGAATATATCGGAACCGGCTTGAAACCGGTATGGTTTACCGCTCCGTGGTGCGGATATTGCACAAGACAGAAATCAATCCTTGACGAGATGAAAGAAATTCAAATCGGATTGATTAACAGTGAAAATGCACCGATTATAACGCATAAATTTAACGTGACAGCCTTTCCGACACTGATTATTTTTAAGAACGGCAAGGAGATTAATCGCTACTTAGGCTTAAAAGATAAATTTGAAATAATGAATATTTTGACAAAATATCTCAAATAATACACGGTTTTGAAGAATATTTCATTCGAGCAATGACAAATGTCGACATAGACTCAGATAAAATTGTAAGGCTTCTTAACATAAACTTGACCGAGCTTTTTGTGAATGATATTGTAATAACAGTTGGAGCAATTGCCGGATATATAAGGCAGGTGTTTCGACGGTTAGCGGGAACAGACGTTAATTGCGGACTAAACGGTCTACGGATACGGCGGTTCTTTGGACAAAAACAAAAAATATTAAAGTCGTCACGGGCCTGTGGCGCAGCGGTAGCGCAGGGGACTCATAATCCCTTGGTCGTGGGTTCGAATCCCTCCGGGCCCACCATTAAAAAGACAGTAACGAAAGCAATTTCAAAACTGTCTTTTTTTTATGTAAGATAAGGTGATTTTTACCAAATTTAAAAATATTATGTTTTGCAACCAATCTGATTAACACTACTTAACATTCAGTTTATAAAAGAAAAACACAAAAAAACCACTCTTGCGAGTGGTTTTAATTTGCCCCGGGCCGGACTTGAACCGGCACTGAGTGTGACCCC
>CAZOGS010000100.1:3791-6124 GCA_964579375.1 uncultured Muribaculaceae bacterium | reverse complement strand
TCATCCACATCATCATTTACCCAAAATAGCGGTATGACGGATATTATAAATTCCAATATTACACTTAACCAAGGTTCAATATCGGGCGGTGAAATTAATATTTTTGACAATACTTCTTCTTTGAACTTGCAGAATATGACCGTTTCGGCAGGAAATCTTTCTGTTTATGGAGGCAAATTAACCGTCGAAAGCGGAAGTTCGATTGCGGAAGATGTTGCGACAATTCTCAACAGCGGTGCGATATTGGATATCACAGGAAGCGGAAATGTCGTTCTTAACGATAACGACAACATACAAGGCACAGTTGAATTAAACGGCGGAAGTTTAACACTGAACACTCCATCATCAAGCGGAATTTTAGAGGCAAATGAGGGTGTTTTAAATCTTTCTGACGTCACATTGAATAACGGCAGTTACATTAAAGAAGCAGTAAAACTCAACGCAGAAAACGGAAAAGTTAACATCATAAACGGCGAAATCAATATTAACGAAAACGATAATATTAACGGAGCAACGATAAATTTAGCAAGCCAAAACGGTACTTTTAACTATAATAGCGAACAAAATAAAAATATCGTACTTTCGGCAGCAAAAGGAAATGTCAACATCCTTGGAAACTCCAACTTAACACTTAATTCGACAAGTGTTGTCGATGCGACTATAAATCTTGAAGAAAATGCAACTTTGACGATGAACAGCGATTCGGCGATATTTTTGGATAATCGTGACACATATAACGGAACAATTGAAAATAAAGGTGGTAACCTTTACGTAGACGGCTTCACAAATACTTCAGAGACTGCAAAATTCAACCAAAGTGCAGGTATGACGCTTATTTACGCAGGTTCAAACGTTACCATTAATCGTGGAAGTTCAATATCGGGCGGTGAAATTCAAGTCTTTAACGGCTCCGAATTGAATTTCAGAGATGCAAACATTACAGGCGGTAACTATACTGTCGATGAAACTTCAGCTTTTAATTATTACGGCGGAAGCTTTAACATTGACAGAATTGAAGCTATATGTGCAAACAATATTGCAAATGTTTCTTTCAATATGATGAACGGAGAAATAAACACTGCAACAATCGGTGAAATGAATTTGACAGGTCAAGCGATTTTCAGTGTTGATATTCTTTCGACGGGAAGCAGTGCCTTAAGTGACCAAATCAAAATCGGTACATTGACGGGTAACGGCACGTTATTTATCAATGATTGGACGTTGTTGGGTGAAACTCCGACGGGAAGTAGTATATTGTTAGATAACATACTTGCCGACAGCGAAGGAAATCCGTTACTTGGCGATAATATTTCGGTCACGGATAAAACGGTTTCGGGTTATAAATTAGTCAGAAATAAAATTACAGGAAAGTATTCACTTGAATTTGCTTCTCCGGAATTGCCAAAAATAGATTCTTCTTTATACAGAGGACAAGTTGCAACGATTGCTCAATGGCAAAACCAATTGGCAATTGATGATATGTTGTTTAACCATGCGATGTTGATTCCCGGATTTAAAGACGAAAACGGCAAAATGGCAAACAAATATGCCGCAAGCGAACCGCTTTTTGCACCTTATCAATATTCCAAAAAAGACGGAGGACTTTGGTATAAAGCATACGGAACATTTGAACACTTAGAAATGAACCACGATTTAAAAGTCGGCAATAATGCGTATGGTTCGTTGATTGGTGCGGATTTCGGCGTAAAAGAATTAAAGAACGGTTGGCAATTTATGCCGACGGCATACATCGGATACAACGGGGCACACCAATATTATTCAGGTGAAAGCTTGTATCAAAACGGCGGTCAAGCAGGTTTCTTAGGAACTTGGTATAAGGATGATTTTATCATCAGTAGCTTAACGTACGGCGGAGTTTATGATAACCATATGAGCGGTTCAAAAGGCGGTTCTGATAAAGCCTTTAACTACTTCGCAGGTACGGCGGCAAAAGCGGCATACAATTGGAAAATCCATAAGGATGTATCATTACAACCCAATTTAATGGTTGCATACAACTACTTCGGACAACAAAACTGGCACTCTGATTTCAGTCAGGCAGGAATGATGTCGGGAATGTTGCACGGTGTAAATATTGCCCCCGGAGTAAATTTAATATGGGAAAAGGAAACGTTCAGTACATATTTGACATTGCAATATATGTATAATGTAAACGGAGCTGTGGATGGCAAAATCGGAAATACAGACCTTGCAAATGTTGAAATGAAACGAGGATACATTCAATACGGTATCGGAGTAACGAAGAAAATCGGCGAAAGATTTTCGGGATATTTGCAAGCTGTACTTAGAAACGTCGGAAGAACGGGTGTCGG
>CAZOGS010000100.1:0-3691 GCA_964579375.1 uncultured Muribaculaceae bacterium | reverse complement strand
GAACGGGCGAATTACGGAAGTTCGTCAGCCGTTTGGCGAGCGGATTTTGGAGTTGCGGTTTGAATACAAAGACGCACTTGAAGAAATAAACACACTTTGTCTTGCACTTGAGCTTATGGGCAAATACAGCAATATAATTTTGTATAATGTTAAAACAGGTATCATAATCGGTTGTGCTCACAATGTAGGGGAAGAGAAGAGCAAATTAAGAGAGTTGGCTGGAACTTTGCCGTATGTTTACCCCGTACCTCAAGAAAAATCGGATATTTGTGATGAAACGTTTGAAAATTTCAAAGAAAAATTTAACGGTCATTTTGACAAAAATTCAGTAGCTTGTGAAATTGCAAATGATTATGCTTATATTACCGTATCTCTTGTGAAGCAAGCTTTTTCAGCCTTAAAAATCGAAAGCTTTGACAACGAAAAATTGCAAGAATTATTTGAAACGCTCAAAGAAACGACATCGCTTTCAAATTTTCAGCCTGCGATAAATGAGGATTTTTCACAATTTTCTCTCATAAAAGAAATGGGCTTTAACCCCGTGAACAGTGTCAATCAGATGATTAACGATTATTTTGAACACAATCAAATTCAAAAAATACTGAATCAAAAAAAATTGCGATTGTATGCACATATTGATACTCAGATTAAAAAACTCAAAAAGCAGACGGAAATTTTCACGGAGAAACTGCTCGAAAGCGAAAAAGCCGATAATTACAAGGTTAAAGGCGATATTCTTATGATGAATATTAATGAAAAAGTTTTGCCGATTTTGAAACTTCAAAACCCTTATGACGGGGAATTTATTGAGATTGAGCTTGATGAAAGATATTCAATTGTTCAAAATGCAAATCGTTATTATAAGCTTTATAAAAAGACCAAAACTGCGGTGGATTATGCATCTTCGCAGCTTGAAGAATTAGAAAACGAACTTAATTTGCTTGACGAGCAGAGATTTTTTACGGAAATTGCGTCAAATTTGGAGGAAATTGAAGAAATTTCGTCTGAAATTGGCATAAAAAAGGAGCAAACGGGCAAAAAAGAGAAGAAAAAGCAAATAAACCTTGAAATGCACGACATTCACGGATTTAAGGTATATTTGGGTAAAAACTCCGTACAGAATGATTTTTTGCTTTCGAAAGTTGCCGCACCTGAAGATTTGTGGTTTCATCCTTTGAATATGCACGGTGCACACGTTATTTTGAAAAAAAATAATTCTAAAGAAAAAATCCCTGACGAGGTTCTTTTGGCTTGTGCAAAACTTGCAAAACGTTTTTCGAAGGCTCAAAACGATGCAAAAATCCCGATAATTTATACGGAGCGAAAATACGTAAAAAAGGCAAATTCAAAGATTGCGTTTGTAACTTACAAAAACGAAACGGAAATTTATTGTTAAATTGATTTTGCAACTTGTTAGTGGGAAAATCGAAGTATGATTTACGAAAAAGAAGAACGAAAACCTCAAGTTTGGCTTTGCGGCGGACATTTTATCAACGACATTTATACGGGTGTTTTGAACCCGATTATGCCGTTTATTGCCGAGCAGGTAAATATTTCTATGGCTTTTGCGACGTTTATTTTAAGCTGTTCGCATATTTTTGCATCAATTTTTCAGCCTTTTTTCGGATATTTTGCCGATAAAATGCGAAAAAGAGCCTTGATTTTTTGGGGATTGATTTTCACGGCGGTATTTTTGTCGAACGCTCCGACGGTTACAAACCCTTATATAATGATTGTTTTTATTATCTTGGGAAGCCTCGGCTCGAGCTTGTACCACCCGCAAGCTTTAGGATTAATTCCGAAATTTTCGACTTCAAATGTTGCTAAAAATATGGGGATTTTTATTGCGGCGGGGACGTTAGGTTTTTCGTTAGGACCTTTGGTTTCTTCTTCTATCGCTCAATATTTGGGCTTGGAAAAAATGCCGGTGATGTGTGTTGTCGGTATATTTTGGGCATTGTTAATGTTTAAGTTTGTGCCGAAATTTTCGACCGAACCGATAACAAAGTCCGATACTTTTGATTTCGGGAAAGCTTTTTCGGACATTTTAAAAAATCGCAAGTTGGATATTTTGATAATAATTTCCATTTTAAAATCGCTTATGCAGACATCTTGTTCAATGTTGTTGCCATTTTTGTGGCAAAGAATGCACTACAGCAAGTTTGAAATCGGGCTTGCTCTGTTCTTTTTCCTTTTTGCAGGCGGGATAGCATCGTTTTTGAGTCCGAAAATTGAAAGCAAAATCGGAACGAAAAACGTATTTTATATTTCGATGATTTTGCCGTTGCCGATAATTTTATTGTTTGCTTTGTCGTATAAAACCCTACCGTTGTTGTCTTTTGCACTTGTAGCGTTGACAGGTTTTGTAATAATGTTTGCCGTTCCCGTGATGATGAGTATGGCACAAAAGATTTTGCCCCAATATAAGAGTATTATTGGCGGATTTATCAACGGATTTTCTTGGGGTGTTGTAGCGATAGTTATTACGATGATAAGCAAATTTGCAGACCAAAATAACTGTATTGTTCCCGTTATTTCTACTGTTGCCTTAATTCCTGCCGTTTGTTCGTTTATGGTAAATAAATTGTTCCCCAAAAACGCAGAATAAATTTTGAAGAAAGTTTTTTTGTGTTACAATTTTTTTGTGAGAAAAATAAGGATAAACTAATGGAAGAAATTTCATCATATAAAACGGCTTGTGCAATTGCAAGCGTTTTGGACGACAAGTTGGCAAAAGATATTTCTATTTTGAATATTTCACAAGTTTCGGTGCTTGCCGATTATTTTGTGATTTGCTCGGCAGATACCCCGACACAGGTGAAATCTTTGACGGAATATGTTCGTGACAGAATAAAAAAATGGTTCAATCGTATACCGATTGGTGAAGAAAATGATTTGAAAAATCGTTGGAATTTGCTTGATTACGGCGATGTCGTTGTTCATGTTTTGCATAGGGAAGAACGTGAAACTTACGCAATCGAAAAATTCTGGAATCACGCTTTGGTTATCAAAGAAGATGAATGGCAAGAAACAGCAAAAGAATTTTCAGAATATAAGGAACAATAAAGTTTTTAATAGGAAAAAGCAAAAAGAACACTTAACGGTGTTCTTTTTTTTTGCTGAATGTCGTTTTTCGGGTCTTTGATAAGATTTTTGCGATGTTTTTGTTGAAATTTTGACTTTAAAGAAAAAATTCTTATAAAAAAAATATGTTGATTTCAGAGTTTATAAAATCATTAAAAGGTTGCCGCCACTCAAAGGTTTCGATTAATACGAACGGAGCGTATTGTCCGGATTGCGGTCAATTTGTGGTCGTAAAATGGTATCTTATCCGTTGTTCATGTTGCGGGGTGAAGAGGGTTGCCTATCTTGATTTGAACGACAATATTAAACCTGCGGATAAATTTTGTCCGAATTGCGGAGGAGTGCATACAGTCATTGAGGAGTTGGATAGAATAAATTTTGTCGATATAAACTTTGCCGTCCATAAGAAAGAGGTGGTTGAGCCTGTATTTGCAAAGGCTTCGACACAAGTTTGGACAGACCCCGACGACACTGAGGAGCAGGTTTTGTTGGGGCTGAAATCGGCATAAATTAGGGATGTGTGCTTGTTGTCAGACTGAGGGCTGTCGACTGCGGGGGGATTTTTATTTCACTGTCATTACGAGGAGCATAGCGACGAAGTAATCCA
>CAZOGS010000099.1:2892-6126 GCA_964579375.1 uncultured Muribaculaceae bacterium | reverse complement strand
AAATATCATTGTGGAAAAAGCGGTAATGAAAAATTTACCGCTTTTTAATATTTGTAATTGAATTTATTATCTATTTGTTTTAAGTTTTGTAGTTTTGTAGGATAAGGTGAATCTAACGGGAGCCGTACGAGTCAAGGAAGAAGACAACAAAAAAGACCTCAAGAGGAGGTCTTTTAAAAGTATGGGCTTGGAGAGACTCGAACTCTCGACCAATTGATTAAGAGTCAACTGCTCTACCAACTGAGCTACAAACCCTTATGCTCTTATGATACTCTCTAAAAATTTTTTTTCAAGTCATTTTTTCTTTCACAAAATAACAACGCTCCCTTTTCTTCAAAAAAATCATATTAATATTTTTTAAAAAATACCAAAAAACTTGTGCAATCATTTCATTTAATATATAATGCTTTCAGAATAAATAAGGAGAATTTTTCATGAAAAAGATATTCGGATTTTTTATCGCTTTAACCCTTATGTTCTTCGGTTCTACGGCTGTTCAAGCTAAACAGCTTGCGGATATTACGGCTGAACATTGGGCTGCACAAGAAATCTTGACTGTCATTAACGGCGGTGTGATGGGTATCACTCAAGAAGGATACTTTAATCCTGATGAAGTTATGACAAGAGCGGATTTTAACACAACTCTTTTGAGATTGCTCGGTCACAGAGATAATTCAAACGAAGATGAAAATATGTTCACTGACGTTTCGGAAGATTTCTGGGCATACGGTGATATTTTGAAGTCACAAAGACTTGGGCTTATCTATGGCTACGGTGACAATACTTTCAGACCTTTGAACAATATTTCAAAATCTGAAGTTGAATCAATTGTAAGCCATATTACGGAAGACGTTGAAGACATTGATACTTCTGTTTTGGATGTATTTACCGATAAAGATGACATTCCTGAATGGGCTGTTGACAGATATGCAAAAGCTGTCGGAATGGGCGTTTATGTTAACTATCCCGATCAAGATGTTCTTTTGCCTAACAAACTTTTAACAAGAGCTGAATGTGCGGTTATTTTGTACAAGTTGCGTGATGCTCTTAACAATGTAAAAAAAGAATTTGTTGCTGAAGAAACAGTTATGGGTATTGACCATTTGAATGTTTCTCCTGATGCAAAGACAAACGAAGTTAAAATTACAAACTTCAGAAAAATTGTTCTTGCGGGTAACGTTCTTAAAATCAGATTTGCTGAAGAATTTGCTTCAAAAAGATACGTTGATGGTGAAACAATCAAATTTATCACGCAAGAAGACATTATTACTGAAGAAGGAAGAATGTTGGTTCCCGCTAACTCTCAATTCCTCGGAAAAGTTTCTTCTTTAATCCCGCAAAAGGCATTCAACAAAAACGCTAAAGTCGGTATTGAAATCAACCAATTAATTCTTCCGAACGGAGAACAAATTGATTTCACTGCAAAAACAGTTGAAGACTTAAGACCTTCAAAAGCAGCTACATTCGGCAAGGTTGCAGCTTATACCATCGGCGGTTCTGCAGTCGGTACGGGCATAGGTATCGCAGCTTCGTCAGGTAGCGGAAAATACGGTACGGGCGTTGCTGTAGGTTTGCCTGTCGGTGCCGGTGTCGGTCTTGCTACAGGGTTAATCACTCCCGGTTTGCAATACAAAGGTCATGTAGGTGACGTTGTATATGTTGAACTTTTGAGCGATTTAGTTCTCAGAAACTAATCAAACAAATTCTCAATTTTGAAAGAAAGAGGTTCAAAAGACCTCTTTCTTTTTTGTTGTGAAAAACTATTTGGCAAAACATCCAAATTCCTTTAAAATGTAATGTATGATAACTGCAGATGAACAGGAAAAACGACTAAATATCATTGAAAATTGCCTTGCCGAAAGGTTTCCGAGGGTTGAAGCAAACAAGCTTTTAAAACAAAACAACCTGAAAGAATTAGAAGGTGGTGAAGCGGATTGTTATGATGTTGTTTTCAATTGCAATATCGGTAAAAGTGTGCGTGATAAAGTCATTGCAGGGTGTTTATTGCAGGGTTTAACACGAACCGAGGCGAATTTGGAGTTATTGGACAGCAACTTTCGTAAAATGGATGTTACGGAAGGCGAAAATTATGACAATTATTTGAGTCGTGTGAGGTATTTCGGAATTGGCATTTTTGCAAAAATAAAAAGGGAAGAAATCCTTCCTTCTCGGGAAAAAATTATTTTTGATTGTATCAAGAACGCTTTTCCCACTGATAGTGTCAACAAAAAACTTCAAAAAAATAATTATGAAATTCTTTCAAGCAAGGAAGATGAAAAATACCGTAAAGACTACAACGAGTACCATCATAAGCGACAAACAATTTTAAGAAAGGCTTATGAGGAAGGAAAATCAATTCCGGAAACGAACAAAATACTTTTTGCGAACAATCAGGCAAAATTATCTGTAGTTGAAGAAATTTCTTTTCAGAAGGAAAGAGAAAAAATTCAATCGAAACGCCGTGAAAATCTTATCAAAGAATGTCTTGAAGAACGTTTGAACTTGTATCAAATTAATTTAATTTTGAATAATAACAGTTTCGAAAGGTTTTCCGAACAAGAGTATGATAGTTTAAAACATCGTATTTCCAATTCTCCAAACGCCGGTCACAAAAAGACTTCTGAGCTTTCCGAGCAATTTAGAAAATTATATAGAAACGCAACAAAAAAATATCATCCTGACCACTATAACGATAAAATCAAAAAAAATCGTGCAACGTTGAGAATGAAGGAAATAAATGAAGCAAAGGAAAAAAACGATTATTTTTTGCTGAAAAATTTATTAAAACAATACGAAGAAGAGGACAAAAAAGAGGCTCAATAAATATTGAACCTCTTTTTTATAAAAGCCTTCAAATTAGTGGTGGCAGCTTCCGCAAGCGTGTTCATGTTCGCCGTGGTGAGAGCAATTTGCACCTGATTGATATTCCAAAGTTCCGCTTAAAAACTTTTCAACAGCTGCATCGGCACTGCCTGTAATTCCTGCACAGAGTACAATTCCGTATTCTTGCAATGCGGAAATCGCACAAGGTCCGATTCCTCCGCAAATCAAAACTTTTGCTTCCACGTCGTTTAAAAAATCGGCAATAACTGAATGACCATGTCCTTCAGTGGATAATATTTCACTGCTTATAACTTTGTTATCCTCAACATTATAAACTTTTAGTGCTTCAGTGTGTCCGAAATGTTGAAAAACTTGTTCACTGTCAACTTCATAAGTAACTGCTATTTTCAT
>CAZOGS010000099.1:0-2792 GCA_964579375.1 uncultured Muribaculaceae bacterium | reverse complement strand
GTCAAAACAATTCCCGTATTGGGAGATTTAACTTTTGCCACGTCAATCATTTTCTTTCCGTCGTAACCGTCAACACAGAAATTTTGGTCAAATCCCGCTCCGATTTTGAGTTGAGAATCTCCTTTATTGATAACACTTGCAATTACTGTTTCTTTGCTGAAATCAAAGGGAGTTCCTTTTGTTTCTTTTATTTCTCCTGTCGGAACGGCTACTTCGTTGCAAACGGTGTATTTTGTTGAAGAGGGAAGTTGAACAATGTGGTTCAAAACGGCACCTTCGTTTGCATTTTGTTCTCCGTCAAGGTTAAAATATGAATGGTTTGTCAAATTAATAACGGTGTCTTTATCTGTTTTTGCTTCGTAAATTATTTTTATTGTATTGTCGTCGGTGAGCTTGTATGTGGTTGTAAACTCAATATTACCGGGGTGTCCGCCGACTCCGTCTTTTTTAACATAGGTGAATTTTACCCCGTTTTCGATTAATTCATAATTCCAATTTTTAATGTCAATTCCGTCAGAAGCACCGTGACAGTGCGTTCTTCCTCCGTCTTTGTTTTTTTCTAATTCGTATTTTACACCGTTTAACGTAAATGTGCCGTAATCAAGTTTATTTGTAATCGGACCGATTGTACCGCCTGCGTGCCCGACCGGATAATCCGTGTAACAATCCGCAGAATTGTAGCCTTGTACTACGTCAACGAGTTTGCCGTTTTTGTCTTTTACTCTGACAGAAACAATTGTCGCTCCTAATGTCGAAAAATCCACGCTCATACCGTTTTTGTTTTCAACCGTGAATAAATAAGCTTGTTCATTTGTCGATTTAACAAGACCAAATTCTTTCATTTTATATTTCTCCGATAAATTTTTATTTTTGATTTTTTTTATGAAAAGACAGGGGTCTTTTTTGCATAATAAATTTTGTTCGTTGGCAAAAATTGTTACAGGTGCCGTCTTTTCCGCTAAAAAAATATTTTCCGTATCTAAATTAACATCGTAAATCATTGAATAAGTTTAGCACATAGCGTGATTTTCCGCAATAATAATCTTCTTTTCTTTGTTTGTTTTTTATTTTCTTGGTTTTATAATGGTAAAATTAAAAAGTATGAGAAAGAAAAACAATGGAACAATTAGGTTTATATCTAACATCGGTCGTTATTTTAATACTTCTTCCCGGCCCCGATTTAATATTTTTGATTACTCAAGGTTTGACGAAAGGTAGAAAAGAAGCTGTTTTTACGGCTTTGGGGTTAAGTTCGGGGTGCCTTTTTCATACAACTCTTGCCGCTTTAGGTGTTTCTGTGATTTTTCAAAAATCAATATTGGCTTTTAATATATTAAAAATTTTTGGTGTTTTGTATTTGGCTTATATTGCAATAAAAACATTCAAAACGGCAGAAAAATTTTCGACTCCGTCGGATAAAATTGCCGCAAAATCAGGCTTTTTAAAAGGGATAATAATGAATGTTTCAAATCCTAAGGTTATTTTGTTCTATCTTGCCTTCTTGCCCCAATTTGTTCCGTCGAATACAAACAATGTCAGTCTTTATATGATGTTTTTAGGGCTGATTTTTGCAGCTACCGCAGTGATTTTACTTTCTGTCGTTGCGATTGTTTCCTCAACTTTAAATACAATCCTTCTTTCAAATAAAAAAATGACGGTTTTTATTAATAAACTCGGAGCTTGCATAATTTTCGGGCTTGCTTTGACGTTGGCTTTTTCTTCTCAAAACTGATTTTTACAGAAAACTTTTGCAGTATTTTTTACTTTGGTATAAAATGTATTTACTATGAAAGAAGATATGGAACTTAACGAAATTATTGATGAAATTTTTGAAAGTCTTAAGTTTGCGAAAATAAAAAGAAGCAAATTCGTGACTTTTATGGAACAACAAGACGATCCTTTTATCGTGTTGATAGCGTGTATTTTGTCGCTCAGAACAAATGATGTTACAACCTATCCCGCAACAATGAAAATGCTTCAACTTGCAAGAACTCCTCAAGAAATGATGAATGTTGAAGAGGAAGAACTCTCGGAAGCTATTTATCCCGTCGGATTTTACAAGAATAAAGCTAAACAAATAATAGCTTTGTCGAAAAAATTGGTTGAAGAATATGACGGAAAAGTGCCAGACTCAATAGATGAGTTGTTGAAATTTGACGGTGTCGGAAGAAAAACCGCAAATCTTGTTGTTGCAAAAGGTTTTAAGAAGCCCGCAATTTGCGTCGATGTACATGTTCATAGAATTTTTAATAGACTTGGACTTGTTAAAACAGAAACGCCGGAAGAAACGGAAATGAAGCTCCGTGAGATTATTCCTCAAAAGTATTGGATTAAGCTGAATACGGAATTTGTTACTCTCGGACAAAACATTTGTAAACCCACTAAGCCGATGTGTCCGTTTTGCCCGATAAATTATTATTGCGATACAAATCCCGACAGAGAAAAAGAATAACAAAAAAACGCTTACCTTAATAAAGATAAGCGTTTTTCGTATGCAAATTAATTTACTTTCCTAATTTTGATATAAATTTAATTATACCGTTAATTTGGTCTTTGAAAAAAGATTTTGCAAGCTTCGACAACGGCTGACTGTCAACAAATTGGTATGCAACATAAATAGGATCTTGAGAATTTCTAAAACGCATCCTCGGATCATTTCCGGAAATTGAAACCCCTTCAAAATGTTTGTTATCATCTCCTGCCATATCAAAAAACCTCTGTTTATAAACCTCTCTCTATATATAAAGTATATTTATATCTCATCAATTTCAAAATGTCTAAATTTTGTTACA
>CAZOGS010000098.1:1623-6156 GCA_964579375.1 uncultured Muribaculaceae bacterium | reverse complement strand
TGGAGAAAAAAGATGACAAAACGTAACGTAGCGGTTATCGGTTGCGGACTTTGGGGCAAAAATATCGTAAGAAATTTTTACAATCTTGATGCCTTGAACACGGTTTGCGATTTAGATACCGAAAACCTTAAAAAATTGGCAATGGAATATGAAAATGTCCACTTTACAACCAACTTTGATGAAGTTTTAAACAATCCCGAAATTGAAGCAGTTGCGGTTGTAACTCCGAGCCACACTCACTTTAAGGTTGTAAGTGCAGTTTTAAATGCAGGAAAACATGTTTACGTCGAAAAACCGATTTCAACGGTTGCAGACGAAGCAAAAAAATTGATGGAACTTGCGGATGAAAAAGGTTTAACGTTAATGGTCGGTCACCTTTTGCTCTACCATCCGGCAGTAAACAGATTGAAACAAATCATCAATGAAGGTATGCTCGGTGATATCACTTATATTCAAAGTGACAGACTCAACATAAATTACTTCAAAAATGACAGAAGCGTTATGTGGGACTTAGCTCCGCACGATGTATCAATGACAGCTTATGTTTTAGGCAAAGAACCGGTAAGAGTAATAAGTGCAGTCGGTGTTTCATCTGATAAAAATGACATTATGGATATAACGCACGTAACCATTGAATATGACGGCGGAGTTATCGGTCAAATTTCAGACAGTTGGATTCACCCCGTAAAACGAGTTAATATGCTCGTTAGAGGCACAAAAGCGACCGCAATTTTCGATGACACATTACCGACAAATAAACTTGTCATCATTGACCATACAACTCCCGGTGCCGCAAAACCCGAACCGCTTGATTTTATTGAAATTGAACCGTTAAAGTTAGAATGTCAACACTTCCTTAACTGCTTTAAAACGGGTACAAAACCGAGAAGTGACGGTTTAAACGGATATCAAGTCGTCAGCATCCTTGAAGAAGCCGAAAAGATTATGCTCGGCGAAAGACGTGAACAACTTGATAAAGTTAACTTTAAATCATCAAGAAGTAAAAAGAAATAACGGAGAAAAAAATGGCAAATTTAATTTCACTTTTCAGAGTCGTTCTTGCATTTTATTTGTTGTTGATGCTTAATTACCAAAATCAAAGCCCGTCATTTTATTGGTTAGCGGTTGGTTTAACGCTTGCCGTTATTTTACTCGATGCACTTGACGGTTGGGTTGCAAGAAAATTCAACGAAGCATCAAAAGTCGGCTCAATCATTGATATTTTGGGCGATAGAATTGTAGAAAACGCATACTGGATTGTATTTGCGTTCTACGGATGGGTAGATGTATGCGTTCCTCTTATCGTAATGACAAGAAGCTTTGTCTGTGACACATTAAGAGGTCTTGCTTTTGCGGAAGGCTGTACGGCATTTGGTTCCGACAGTATGGTACAAAGCAAAATCGGCAGATTTTTAACAGCTTCAAGATTTTCAAGAGCAGTATACGGCGGAGCAAAAGTTTTTGCCTTTATGGCTGTAATTGCTTGCCACGCCCCCGGTTGGGAAGCTGCTGATTGGTTTGTAACATTAACTAATGTCTGCGTTTGGCTTGCGGTTATTTTCTGTGTACTCAGAGGGTTACCGGTTATCATCGCTGGTAAAAAATATTTTACGGTTAAAAACGATTAATCATGGAAAATTCAAATTTCAATATAGTTTTAGTTGAACCCGAAATTCCTCAGA
Organism: uncultured Muribaculaceae bacterium; assembly: GCA_964579375.1. Taxonomy (GTDB): domain Bacteria; phylum Cyanobacteriota; class Vampirovibrionia; order Gastranaerophilales; family Gastranaerophilaceae; genus RUG841. The sequence goes on along the minus strand of CAZOGS010000098.1, from coordinate 4,474 downwards.
ATACGGGAAATATCATCAGAACCTGTGCTTGTACGGGTTCTGAGTTATTTTTAGTCGGAAGATTAGGGTTCGTTTTGGATGACAAACACTTGAAACGTTGCGGTCTTGACTATCACGATGCAGTCAATATTAAGCGTTACAACGAAATAAACGATTTGTTAAAAGAATTTCCCGACTCAAATTTTTACTATTTTACAACAAAAAGCAAACAAAAATATACGGACGTAAAATTTAAGAAAGGTGATTTTTTGGTTTTCGGACGGGAAACAAAAGGTTTGCCGGAAGATTTTCTTCACGCTCATTGGGACAATGCAGTCACAATTCCGATGAAAGAAGGACAACGCAGTTTAAACCTCTCTAATTCAGTTGCAATTGCAGTTTACGAGGCGATAAGACAGTGCGAAGTATTGCTGTAAAAGACATTCTTAAATATTTTCCCAAACGTCCGCAAGACTCTCACAAAGGTACATTCGGTCACGTTTTAAATATTGCGGGTTCGACAAATTATACAGGAGCCGCAATTTTATCCTCACTCTCAGCCCTAAAAGTCGGAGCGGGCTACGTAACACTTGCAAGTACAGAAAAAACCGTCAACACGGTTCACGCTTATTCTCCCGACATTCCGACAATATCTTTAAAACAGAACGAAAAAGGAATGATTTCAAAGGATAACACTAATAGTGTTATTTTTGTTTCGGAAAATCACGACATCGTTTCAATTGGTTCCGGATTGGGGCAAAGTGAAGATATTACGGACTTTGTCATAACACTTACCCGACAAATAAAAAAGCCTATACTTATTGACGCAGACGGATTGAATGCAATATCGAACGGAGAGCTTGAAAAAATCGGAGGAACGTCAATAATTACACCTCATCCGAAGGAACTTTCGAGATTAATCAAAGTCCCTGTTGAAATAATTCAAAACAGCCGTGAATATTATGCCTCCGAAACGGCAAAAAGCCTTGAAACAATTGTCGTTCTAAAAGGACACGAAACGATTGTAACTGACGGAAAATTGTTATACGTAAATAAAACAGGCTGCTCGGCACTTGCCAAAGCGGGAAGCGGAGATGTTTTGACAGGAATGATTGCGGGATTGTTTGCACAAACAAAAAATCCGTTTTATTCAGCTTGTCTTGGCGTTTATTTGCACGGTTTGGCAGGAGATATAGCGGCGGAAGAGTTGACGGAATACGGTGTTTTGGCTTCGGATTTATTGAATTATATTCCGAAAGCAATAAAAAAATCATTTGAAAAAACAATCAAAAATAGTAAAATAACATTATGAATGACAGAATTGAAGAATTAAGACAAATAATACACAACGATCCGACTAACTTTCAAGCAATGAGAGAGTTAGCCTGTGAATTGATGGATATTGGGGAAAACGAAAATGCGATGAAAGCGTTAACGTATTTAATCAAAATTTTCCCTGATGAGGCAAATTTGTACTACAATATGGGTATTGTCTACGAAAAATTGAGAGAAGACGACAAAGCAATAGAATGCTACCAAACAGCGATGAGGCTTGAGCCGGATGATGCAAACTATATGTACAATCTTGCCTGTGCGTATGTTACAAAAAAAGAATATGAAAACGCAAAGGTTCTCTTTCAAAAAGTTTTAAATATTGACACAGAGGACTCGAACACAATGTTCCACCTCGGAATGATTAACTCACGACAAAATAATTCCGAAGAAGCTATAAAATACCTCGAAAATACTATTTCTATCAACCCCGAAGATACAATCGCCAGATTTTACCTCGCCTATGAATATAAACGAACAGGCAGAAAAGATGAGGCTCTCGAGGAATATAAAAAAGTTACGGAACAAGCACCGGACTACAGTTGGGCATATTTCAACATGGCTTCCATCTATTGGGAAGACGGAGATGTGCTAAATGCCGTTGAAAACCTCGACAAAACAGTAGATTTAAATCCGCATGACACAAAAGCTTTCGAGCTTTTCATAAAAATTCTTATGAAAACGGATACCGACCAAGGTGCAATTGCCGTTGCCAAAAAAGCCCTTCAGGAAAATCCCGATTGCGGCGATTTATACTACACTTTGGCTCAAGTTTATAAAAAAGTTAAAGATTTAAAAAACTATATCAGTTGCCTTAAATCAGCACTTGAACACCAATCGTCACTATCGATTTCCACAAAAGAAATTCGTCAAGAAATAAATTCTCTTAAATAACACTATTTGTGTTAAACAAATTGGCTAAATAATAACACTAATAGTGTTAAGTTTATAATTGTCATTTACAGTAAAAAACAGAGCAATTATTTTGCCCTGTTTTATGCCGTGCCACTATCTATCGACACAGAAAAAGACGGTTTCTGCCATACGTACCTCTTTTACCGAACAGACACACCCGTAAAATTCTTCTTAGTGCTGCTGTGTTCCCACCCTGACACGGTTCGAAGGTTTACGCCATGCCTGCCGATAACGTCAACAGTGCATACAACTTCCGCCGAAATCTCCTGAGCCTCACAATAGGCTCTACGCCTCGCATTAACTTCGAGTCGAGGGATTGCAATTCCCCACGGAGCACGGCTTCATTATAATAACTCAAAAAAAATGTTTTCGCAACTAATAAATATAAAAAGAGGCATTGCAACAGCAACACCTCTTTTACTTTTTGTATCAAGCTGAATTATTTTCTGTAGAATACTTGTGTCGGTTGATTATCCGGTTTCGGTTGTTTTGCTCTGATTTCTTTAACCATTTCAGCAATCATATCGTGGAATTGCATACCTTGATTTTCATCAATAACAACCTTAACTTCGTGCATTTGTTCACGTTTTTGTTCCGGAGTCAAGTTGACATCGTGAAGTACGTC
>CAZOGS010000098.1:0-1523 GCA_964579375.1 uncultured Muribaculaceae bacterium | reverse complement strand
GGTGTATCTTTCGGATTGCCTTGTGCGTTAACCTTTGACGGGTCAGCTTTCAAAGCACCCATAACTTCACTGTACTTAAATCCGTTTTGAACATCCAAGAGTGTAAATTCAGGGTCGTGTTTCAAAGAATCTTCCCAAATTTCGCACATATCATCATACGAAACAGAAACAACACCGACACCCAAATCCGGATATACGTGTTTTCCGTTTACTGCCATTTGAAGCATCTTATCACGGGGAGAAAGTTGACCTTTTTCGCTTTCCGTAACGGGTGCTTTATCGGGGACGTCAAATACGATATTGTCACGAAGCCATTTTTTATCAACTTTTTCGGTTTGATTTGCGTTAACTTCATCGATAAGCCATTTTGACATACCTTCAGGAGCAAAATTCGGTCTGTCTTTTACAGACATTTCCATGTGTTCGGGAAGAAGGTTTGCCGTTCTTGTAAATGAACCCGTATCAGTTGAAGTACCTGTAATTACGGATGAAACAAATTTTCTTGCTTCTTCAAAGCTGTTTTTCATTGTATCACCCAAGATACCTGCTTTATCCGCAACGATAGTTACGAGCTGAGTTGCGGCAGGAACCATATCAGATACGAAAGCGAGATTGTTTTTATGGATTTTTTCCATATCAACACCCGTTACATCTTTCGCATCAATCCATTCGTTGATTTTGTGCGGGTGGTGGTCGATATAAATTTGTTTATTTGAATTTTCGATATAATCTTTAAATCCGCCCGAAAATCTCTTAGGAGTCGGAATGTCGAGAAGGATTACCAAATCGTATTTCTTTCTGTCTTCACCGTTAAGCGGCCCGTCGTCAAATAATCTTGTAGGATCTTGCAAATCTTTAAGCTCATTCTTCAAAATTTGGACTTGAGCTTTAGTTGCAGCAGATTGTTCACCTTGTTCCATTTTTTGGATACTGTCTTGAACAAGTGCAATTCTGTCAGGGTTATAAGGACGTTTTACATCTTCGATACCGGGCATTTTATTTCTGAAAAGACCGGGGATTTTATCGTCAACTGCACAATCAATTTCTTTATCGGGATATGCACCTTGAATAGCTGTTTTCATACCGATTACGGCACCCAAAGTATCTCCGTCCGGCTTACAGTGTCCGACAATCAAAATCTTTTTGTTTTCGGGATTATTAATTTCATCGGAAATTGCAGTAATAGCACCCTTAATTTCTTCTACTGCTTTCGGACCGTTTACTTCAGATTCAATGTCGAAAATTCTGCCCAAAACTTGTTCGGGAGATGTCGGTTCTTGATACAACATAACTTGTTTGCTTATTGATGTATCTTTTGAATCCATAAAGCCCGTAAATGTTTCTTGTGTTTTTTCTCTCAACTTTGCATTATGTCCAGTATACAAAAGGTTAACTCTCAAACCGATTGTCGGTGCACCTTTTGACTTACCGGAAATAACGTTTGAAAGTTCAAAACGAAATTCTTTTTCGTGACCTTTCATAAGGTTTTTCAAATCAGGAACGAGTTCATCAGGGACTCTGCC
>CAZOGS010000097.1:0-6181 GCA_964579375.1 uncultured Muribaculaceae bacterium | reverse complement strand
TAAAATTGATGTGAATGATATTATTGTTTGGAATGTTCTCCTCAATATATTCTTTAAACGCATCAAGTAATTTTGATTTACCGCAACGGCGAACACCGGTAATAACTTTAATATCCGGAGTGCCGATAACATTTATCATTTTATCTAAATATTGTTTTCTTTCAATTAGTTTCATAGAACATCACCTCGCAACATTATTATACTACAAATTCTCGCCATTATCAACTTTTTTTCAAAAATGGCTAATAAGATATCGCCGTTACAAAGCAGCGGGTTTTAGGGTATCCCTGACAAACCAAATTACCGTTTGTGGAAAAACTGTCCATAAACGGTCTGCTCGCTAAGATAAAACAGAATATTTTTTATTTACGGATTTCTGAGATTTTTCGGAAGTCCGTTTTTGCTTTTCAAAATATTTTTTGAAATTAAGGTGTCCACTTTGCCTCGACCAGTTCAAACAAGTGAGAGGACTTTTCAAAAACAGGTTGTCATTTTCACTTTTAATTCCAAATAAGTGAAGGGCAATTTTTATTTGTTTGAAAATCTCCCCCCAGAAACGTTCGCCCAGTTCAAACAAGTGAAAGGAATTTTTTCTAAACACCCTTATTTTTTCTTCTCTCAGTTCAAACAAGTGAGAGGGATTTTTACAAATCGCAGATTTTGGGTGTCCAAATCATACCCCTTTGTCCTAATGAGTGAGGGGAAAATGAAAGGAGTTTTACAATGTCAAGATTATCAAAGAAAGCGAAAACGGAATGGTCATTCTTTTGGAATGACGAAATCGGTAGGCGTGCATACAACGAACTGTGCCGTAAATGTCGGAACAAATGTAAGCAAAGTTTCAAAGCAACTATTGTATGTTGCCCGAAATATCACTCCAAAAGAAGTGTTAAATCAGCACCTAAAAGCGACAAATTCAACGATTCGAGTTAAGGCGAAGAATTACACTCGGTTGAAATTAAAACGCCGTATAAAAAGAAAAATTGCGGTTTTCGACACCTTATTCATACGGAACAAGGTGTTGTTATCGCAGTTTAAAACAAATCTAAATCGGAAAGCAAGTCCTATAAATATATAAATAAATATATAGTTTTTACTTTCCGAAAAACAAGATTATTAAGTTAAGAAAGAAGGAAACGATTATGACAGCAAATAAAATATATACCCTTAAAGAAATGAGAGAAGAACGAATATTTACCGGTGATTACGGTTTTATCGATGAACCCGGCGAATATCTTGCCACATTGGAGATGAGAGCCGAAACAAATTCATCAATGCTCAGACTGTTTTTTCGTTTGGCAGATGACAGAAAAATCATAACACCGGTATTTTGGTGGCAGAAATATTTAGGCTTTTACGATATAGCCAACGGAACAAAATTAAAACTGATTTATTCGGAAGGTAAAAAAGGGATTTACCTTAAAACAATAGAAATTTTAGATTAAAGTGAGGTAATTACAATGACAGAAAGAATTGAAAATATAAAAATCAATGACCTTGTCCCATTTGAAAACCACCCTTTCAAAGCAAGGTCGGGTATTGAGCAGGAAGAACTGACCGAAAGCATTCAATCCGGCGGAATAGTGACACCGATTATTGTCCGTTCTTCTTCGGACAGTAAATGCGAAATTATCAGCGGACACAGACGAGTAGAGGTTTGCAAGAAGCTCGGCATAGATACCGTTCCGGCAATCGTAAAGGAACTTACAAATGAGGAAGCGGTTATTGCAATGGTGGATGCCAATCTACAAAGAGAAAATCTACTGGCGAGCGAAAAAGCATTTGCTTACAAAATGAAAATGGAGGCTCTGAAACATCAGGGCAAAACTTGTGGACAGGTTGTCCACAAGTCAAGAGATACTGTTTCGGAAAGTGAAAGTGGCAGACAAGTGCAAAGATATATTCGCTTAACTTACCTTATTCCCGAACTGCTGAATATGGTTGACGATGGCAGAATTGCACTTACTCCTGCGGTGGAACTTTCCTACTTACCCGAACACGAGCAACGAATACTTGCCGAAGAAATCGAATATGCCGACGCTACTCCGTCGTTATCTCAGGCACAGCGAATACGAAAATTCAGCAATGAAGGCAATCTCTTTACGGATACCGTATTTGCGATACTCAACGAAGAAAAGCCGAATCAAAAGGAACAAGTGCGATTTATGACAGAGGATATCCGTAAATATTTTCCTAAAAATTATTCCAACAAGGATATGCAAAACACCATTATAAAACTGCTTGAAAAATGGCAAAGACAACGAATACGAAACGCAAGGGAGGAACGATAATGGTATTAAAAAACGAACAGATGACACAAGCCGAATATGACCGATTTATAGATTTTATGGCTCAGATGTATTTAAAATATGGGTCAAGATATCAAAAAATAACCGGTGAGGATGTATTAAAACTTTTTCCGAATCCACCATTTAGGAAGAATGTGCATCTGAATAAGGGTGCATATTTGAAGAAAGGGGCATAATGCCTCTTTCTTCACACAATAGACAAATCCGGCTACGGTAATTAGGATAGAAAAAGATTATTATGGAAAGAGGTTTTGTTATGAGAAAAAGAAATTGTTATATTTATACTCGTGTGTCAACCTCGATGCAGGTTGATGGATTTAGCCTTGATGCACAAAAAGAAAAATTACGAAAGTATGCAGAGTTTCAAGAATTTGTTGTAGCCGGCGAATATTCCGATGAAGGGAAATCCGGAAAGAATATCGAAGGCAGACCGGAGTTTCAGTGTATGCTTGGTGATATTGCAAGTGGAAAAGATGATATAGAATATGTGCTGGTATTTAAACTTTCACGTTTCGGAAGAAATGCGGCTGATGTGTTAAATTCGCTCCAGTTAATGCAAGACTACGGGGTGAATTTGATTTGTGTCGAGGATGGCATTGACAGTTCAAAGGATAGCGGTAAATTGATGATTTCTGTTCTATCCGCTGTTGCTGAAATAGAGCGTGAAAATATTCTTGTTCAGACGATGGAGGGAAGAAAACAGAAAGCAAAAGAGGGAAAATGGAATGGTGGATTCGCACCGTATGGATATAAATTAGTTGATGGAGAATTGAAAATTGCAGAAGATGAAGCCGAAATTATACGAGTTATATATGACAAATTTATTCACACTACAATGGGTGCAAATGCTGTTGCAAGATATTTGAATCGTCAGGGGTATGTGAAAAAGAAACGCCAAAACGGAACATTAGATGCGTTTACAGCACATTTTGTAAAGATAGTTTTGGACAATCCGATTTACTGTGGGAAAATTGCGTATGGAAGGAGAAAAACAGAAAAAATACAAGGCTGTAGAAATCAATATCACGTAGTAAAACAAGATGATTATCCGGTATATGAGGGGATACACGATGCTATCATCAGTGAAGAAGATTGGTTATTAGCACAAGAAAAACGAAAAAAGACAGGTGTGAAGAATGAAAAAGTATACAGTTTGGAACATCAACATCTACTTTCGGGCATATTGAGATGTCCGGAATGTGGTGCTGCATTATATGGCAGTGTTAACCGTAAAAGGAAGAAAGACGGAACTTTTTATAGAGATTATTGGTATTATGCCTGTAAACATCGATTAGAATACGATGGTCACAAATGCACTTATAAAAAGCAGATTCATCAGGATAAAGTTAATGATGCTGTAATAGAGGTGGTTAGACACATCGTTCAAAATTCTCAGTTTGATTTTGCTATTAAAGAAAAATTAGAAGCGAGTGTTAATTTAGAAACATACGAAAAAGAAGAAAGTTCTTTGAAAATGCAAATCAAACAGTTGACGATGGCGAAAGAACGACTTGGTGTTCAAATGGACAGATTAGATTATTGCGATAAATATTACGAACAGAAATACAGTGATATGCAAACAAGAATGGATTCCTTATATGACGAAATCGCAGAAGTGAAGGTGGCATTAGAAAGTGTGCAAATGCAGATATCCGGTATTAGAGAACAGAAAATATCTCAGCAGCGAGTGTTGGAATTTCTTGAACTGTTTGATATAATGTATGAGGAATTTACGGAGGCTGAGAAAAAAGAATTCTTTAATAGTTTCATCAAAAGGATTGACATATATCCTCAGCCTTTAGAGAACGGACAAATATTAAAGAGCATTCAGTTTCGTTTTCCTGTTTATTATCAGGGAAATGAAGTGGATATGTTTTTTCCGAATGACGAAAACACCGTCGAGACAGTCTGTCTGCTGTCAAGGAAAGAGAAATAAACAACTGAAAAGTGCTGAAGTAAAAGATTCCGTGTTAAGTTCCAAATTGGAAATGGCACGGAATTTTGAATTTTAAAAAAATTTTTAAAAAAATTATAAAAAATTTTCCTCTTTTGCTAAAAACTGACACTATATATATAGGAGGAGTTTTTTGAGGATCTTTTCGAAAAACTACTCTACAAATTTTTGCGGTGTAGGGATGATTAAAATGTAAAAATGTATTTTGCTAAAATATCTAAAAAATTCAAATGAAAAAAATAAAGGAGAGTATTTATTATGAAATTATCAAAAAAATTTTTATCAGTTTTGTTATCGCTACTTATAGTAGTAGGTTCATTTGTTGTAAGCCAAGCAGTAGTAATGGCAAGTGAGTATAAGACCGATTTTAATTTGACACTTGCTGCAGGCGGAAAAAATGCAACAATTCTTACAGGTCCTAAAAATAATGCAAATTATAATTACAGTACCATTTCTTTAACGGGAGGAACTGTGGATCACATTAATGCATGGATTGTGGATACCAACGGAAAAAAGATTAGCAAATATAAATATAAGGTTATTCAAAATACCAATAATAAAAAAATGTATTATGATGATGGTAAAACCGTATCCAAGGGAACGATTACATCAATAAGAATAGAACAAAATAATATACTTAGCAAAACCGCTAAAGGTAATGCCAATATTAAATAAGTGTTTCAGCACAGCCGATTTTATCGGCTGTGCTGAAAAGAGGGGTTATCATTATGAAAGAAAATATTTCTATGCAGATAAAACTAATGCTGTCGCAAAAAAGTTTCAGGTATATGGTTATGGGTTTATCTATGTTTTCGTGCGTGGCGTTTATTATCAACTGCATTTGTGTTTTCGGAAGACCGATTACCGATGTACCGAATGCATATTCGTTTTTTATAGGAAACACTTTGTCTGAAAGTTTTTACTATATTTTCAGTACGATTTTACCCATTATATGTGTTGTTCCTTTTGCTGACAGTTATTTTAGGGATTACAACAAAAATACAGTATCAATTATAGTTTTAAGATCATCACCTGAAAAATATTATTTTTCAAAAGGTATTGCTGTATTCGTTTCGGGATTTTCGGTTGTGCTTTTGTGCCTTATGCTCAATTTTCTTTTGAATTTTATAGCATTTCCCATATCTAAGGGTTGCGATTTTACGATGTTTCCTACTTATTATTCCGATTTTTTCTGCAAAGGTTTATGGGCAGACAATATTTTATTAAAAAATTTATTTACCGCTCATCCGTATTTGTATAACTTTCTATTCGTTTTTGTTATTTCATTTGTCGGAGCAATATATTCGGTTATAGTTTACAATATTTCCTATTTTGTCAAAAAACAGCATATTCTAATGCTTTCTTCAATGTTTATTTTTTCAAATGTGTTGGCGATATTATCCGCTATTGTACCGGGATTGAATATACGCCTCGAAAATTACTGCTTTGCATTTTCACAAGTAGGTGATGTGAAAGTATATAATTTGATTATTATGCTGTTTGTGTATTTGTTTTTGATTTTTGTGCCGATTCCTTTTTGCCTTAGAAAGTTGAGAAATATATTATGATAAAACAAAAAATTTTAAAAAAAGAAAACATATCGGTGCTTTTTATATCTTTTTTATGCGGAATACTCATTCCTTTTTTAAATATAAATACCGATTTGCTGGATATGTACAACTTGGAACAGATATTTATTATGGCAAGAGAAATTTGGGTAGAACCCGGGGAGTTTTCGCCTGAGGTAATTTGCGTAATTATTCCGTTATCGTTGCTTTTTGTATTTATATTTAACAGTATGACGGATGATTATGCGATAGTTAAAAACTACATATTTATCAGATTCGGAAATATAAAGAAATGGTTTTTCTACAATTCGCTTTTTTTGTTAATTATCAGTATAACTTCATCGTTTTTA
>CAZOGS010000096.1:0-6274 GCA_964579375.1 uncultured Muribaculaceae bacterium | reverse complement strand
AAGAGCAATGACTCGTGAAATCAAAAGAGGCGGTAATGTTTGGATTAAGATATTTCCTGATAAACCAATCACCGCAAAACCTGCTGAAACTCGTATGGGTAAAGGTAAAGGTAACCCGGAATATTGGGTAGCAGTAGTTAAGCCCGGAAGAATTCTCTTTGAAATTGATTATTCTTCAAGAGAAGTTGCAGTTCACGCACTTGAGTTGGCTGCTCAAAAACTTCCTATTAAAGTTAAGGTAGTGGAAAAATAAGGTAGCGAACAATGAAATTAGAAGAAATGCGCGAAAAAACGGTTGAAGAGCTTAAAGCAGCAGTAGTTGATTGCAAAAAGCAATTACTCGACTTAAGAGTTCAAAAATCGTTGAATAAACTCGAAAATCCCGCTCAAATCGGTAAGATTAAGAACGAAATTGCTCAAATCAAAACCGTAATCAGAGAAAAAGCGGAATAGTTCAGAAAAAACAGAAGAGGTCTATAAAATGCCTAAAAAGGAAAAACAAGGTATAGTTGTAAGCAATAAGTGCGATAAAACAGTTGTCGTAAAAGTTGCAGAATACAACCAACACCCGAAATATAAGAAAATCATCGAAACGACAAAGAATTACAAAGCACACGATGCAGAAAACACTTGCAAAGAAGGCGATGTAGTCAGAATCGTTGAGTCAAAACCGATTTCAGCAGACAAACGTTGGATGGTCACTGAAGTTGTAGAAAAAGCGAAATAGGCAATTTTTGCTAAATAAAGGAAAAGTAAAATGATACAACAGGAAACAAGATTACAAGTTGCAGACAATACAGGTGCTAAAGAACTTCTTTGCATCAGAGTATTAGGCAGTTCAAATAAGAAATTCGCTTATGTTGGCGATGTAATCATTGCTGCGGTTAAAGATGCAACCCCTAACATGACCGTTAAAAAGTCAGACGTAGTTAGAGCAGTTGTTGTAAGAACGAAGCATGATATCAAACGTGCAGACGGATCAGTCATCAGATTTGACGAAAACGCTGCAGTTATCATCAACAAGGACGGTAACCCCAGAGGAACACGTGTTTTCGGACCGGTTGCTCGTGAGCTCAGAGAAAAGAATTTCATGAAGATTATTTCTCTTGCTCCGGAAGTTATTTAGGAAGGCAACAAAATGAGAAGAAAAAAACAAGTTGAAGAACACAATATTCACGTCAGAACCGGCGACAAAGTAGTAGTTGTTTCCGGCAAAGACAAAGGTAAGACAGGCAACGTAAAGAAAGTAGTTACATCAGAAAACAGAGTAGTTGTTGAAGGTGTAAATATGGTTACGAAGGCACAAAAGCCGAACCCGATGGCAGGAATTCAAGGCGGATTGGTAAAGAAAGAAGCTTCATTGGATTCGTCAAAGGTAATGCTTTTCTGCCCTGCTTGCAACAAAGCTACAAGAATTAAATACGAAGTAAAAGACGATAAAAAAGTTCGTGTTTGTAAACATTGTGGTGAAGTTTTAGACGTATAACTTAACAAAAGTATGGACATCTTGTCATGTTTGGGCGAAGATGTATTCTACAAGAAGGAAAATAAAAATGACAACAGTAACTAAAAGTTTAAGAACAAAGTACAACGAAGAAGTCGTTGATGCGTTAAAGAACGAATTCAAATACGAAAACGTTCACCAAATCCCGAAACTCAATAAAGTTGTAATTAACATGGGTGTCGGGGAAGCATGCCACAATTCAAAACTTGCAGAATTAATCGTTGCACAGTTAACGAAAATTGCAGGACAAAAGGCAGTGGCAACAAAAGCGAAGAAATCAATCGCAACTTTCAAATTGAGAGAAGGCATGCCGGTAGGATGTATGGTAACTCTCAGAGGCGAAAGAATGTATGATTTCATTCAAAAGTTAATTTGCGTAGTACTTCCGAGAATCAGAGACTTCAGAGGAATTAGCTCAAAGTCATTTGACGGAAGAGGAAACTACACATTAGGTTTGAAAGAACAATCATTATTCCCTGAAATCAGTTATGATGAAATCGATACTGTTTTAGGTATGAACATATCAATAATCACGACGGCAAAAACGGATGAAGAAGGCAGAGCACTTTTGAAATATCTCGGCATGCCGTTCAAGAAATAAAGGAGCGTATTGTGGCTAAGAAATCAATGATAGATAAAGAAGCAAAAAGAGAAGCACTCGTTGCTGCAGGAAAATATCCTAAAGTAAGATTGCACAATCGTTGCTCTGTATGCGGCAGACCTCACGGATTTCACAGAGACTTCGGTCTTTGCAGAATTCACTTGAGAGAATTGGCTCACAAAGGATTACTTCCCGGCGTAACAAAAGCAAGCTGGTAGTGGTCTTATCGTTCACAAAGACAACAGGAAAAGGAAATTATCAATGAATACAGATCCGATAGCAGATATGCTTACGAGAATCAGAAACGCAAACCAAGTTTCTCACAGAGAAGTTGAAATGCCTGCTTCAAACCTTAAAGTTGAACTTGCAAAACTTTTGAAGAGCGAAGGTTACATTTCTGACTACTCAGTAAAAGAAGTCGGTAAGTTCAAGGTTTTGAATGTTGCACTCAAGTACGACAGCCAAAACAATCCGGTAATTACGAACCTTCAACGTGTTTCAAAACCGGGCTTGAGAACTTACTCAAAGGCTAAGAACCTTCCGCAAGTATTAGGCGGAATGGGAATTGCAGTTGTCAGCACAAGCAAGGGATTGCTTACTGACAGAAAAGCAAGAAAAGAAAATGTCGGCGGCGAAGTAGTTTGCTACATTTGGTAGTAAATCCGCAGACAGCGATACTAAATTGACAAAACGGAGAACAAAATAATGTCACGTATAGGAAAATTACCGATTGAGATACCTGCCGGTGTTGAAGTTACGATTAACGGTAACACAGTAACGGCGAAAGGTCCGTTGGGAACAGAAACAGTTACAGTAAGACCTGAACTTTCCGTTGAACAAGTTGAAAATCATGTATATGTAAAGAGAAATGCTGATGACAGAAAATCTCGTTCATTGCACGGTTTGTCAAGAACACTTGTCGCAAACGCAATCAACGGAGTAAAGAACGGTTTTGAAAAAAGACTCGAAATCGTTGGTGTAGGTTACAGAGCAGCAATGCAAGGAACGACCTTGAATTTAGCTTTGGGCTATTCACATCCGGTTAACATTGAAGCACCGGAAGGAATTAAGATTGAAGTTGAAGCAAACACTAAAATCAAAATTTCCGGTCACAATAAGCAAATGGTTGGTGATGTTGCAGCGTTAGTTCGTTCAAAAAGACCTCCTGAAGTTTACAAAGGAAAAGGTGTTAAGTACGAAGGCGAACACATCAGAAGAAAAGCCGGTAAGACAGGTAAAAAATAGAGCCGCATAGGTTCGCAAGGACAGCCCGTTTGAACCCTTGATTTGTTTCAAGAAGGTTTGGGTGAAAGGAAAGAAAAATGATTAAAACAGCAAATAGAAAAGCACAAGTTCAAAAACGTCACAGAAGACTCAGAGTTAAATTGAAGGGAACTTCAGAAGCTCCGAGATTGGCAGTTTACAGAAGCACAAAACACATTTATGCACAAATTATTGATGATGTTAAAGGTGTAACTTTGGTTTCAGCTTCTTCGGATGACAAAGAACTCAAACAAAAGTTAGCTCACGGTGGAAACATCGAAGCTGCAAAAGTTGTAGGCGAAGCAATCGCAAAGAGAGCAGCAGCAAAGAAAATTGTTGATGTTGTATTTGACAGAGGTGGCTTTGTTTACCACGGAAGAGTTGCTGCACTTGCAGATGCTGCAAGAGAAGCAGGTTTGAACTTCTAATCTTTTTAAAAGTTCTAAGAAAGAGGGTTTTTATAACCCTCTTTTTTTAATTAAGGTAAAAATGTAAGAAAATAGATTTGTAAATTATCATAAGTAATAGAATTGACGAAAACCAAAAAATATTGTAACTTATAGATAATTTAAGGTGATATATGGAAAACAATTTGGATTTAATAACGATAGGCGAAGGTTTGGTGGAGCTTTCGAGTCCTCAGAGTTTGGCTTATGCGGATAAGTTGGATAAATATTACGGCGGAGATACTTTGACGACTGCAATTGCGGCATGTCGTTCGGGAGCGAACGTTGGTTATATTTCAAAGGTTGGCAACGATGCCTTTATGGAGTTTCTTGTAGGCGGATGGGCATCCGAGGGGCTCGATATAACGAGAGTTACATCGACGGAAGGAAGAAACGGGGTCTATTTTGTTGCCGGACACGATACGGGACATAAGGAGTTTGCTTATTATCGTAAAAAGACAGCAGCGGCGAAGCTTTCTGCTCGTGATATTGACGAAGATTATATCAAATCGGCGAAAGCGGTTTATGCGACAGGAGTCACGCAATCTCTTTCTTTGTCGGCAAAAGAAGCTGTTTTGAAGATGTATAAGATTGCCAAAGAAAACAACATTTTAGTGGCTTATGATCCGAATTTTGAGGAGTTGTTGTGGTCAATCGATGAAGCGAAGGATGCTTTTGCGGAAGTTGAAGATTATATTGACGTAATATTTTTGAATATCCGCACGGATGTGGGTTTGTGGGATATCGAATCTTATGACAAATTGATTGAAATGCTCTTGGACAAAGGTATTAAAACGATTGTTATTAAATCGAAGTCTAATGCGGGATATTACGTTGCAACGCCTAATGAAACAGTTTTCGTGCCGTTTTTCTCGGATACGAAAAAGGATTCAACGGGTGCGGGGGATTCTTTCAACGGAGTATTTTTGTATGAATTAACGCAGGGAAAATCACCGTTTGAGGCTGTTAAAACGGCAAGGATTGTGTCGGGTTTGCAGGTCAGAAAAATCGGGGCAATTAAATCAATTCCCTCGGCAAAGGAAGTTGCGGAAGTTTTGCATGAACAAGAATAAAAAAGCACCAAAGGTAGTTATATCCGGTTATTACGGATTTAATAATTTCGGCGATGATGCCGTTTTGAGCGTGTTGGTAAACTCTCTCAAAGGGTGCGGAATTGACGATATAACGGTTTTTTCAAAAAATCCTAAAAACACAAAAGAAAATTTTAAGGTTAAATCTTCAAAGACGTTTGGTGTTTTCGGATTGATTTATAACTTGATGAGGTGTGATTTTTTAATTTCGGGCGGCGGAAGTTTATTGCAGGATGCTACGAGTGTAAAGAGTCTTGTTTATTACTTGTGCGTGATTTTGACAGCGTTATTTTTTAGAAAAAGAGTCATTATTTTTGCACAAGGTCTTGGACCTATAAATAATAAGATTTTGGAAAAAATTACCGCTTTGGTTCTTAAAAATTGTACATATATTACGGTTAGGGACGAGAAAAGTTTGTTTTTGGCAAGAAGTTGGGGGCTGAATCCCGACTTGGTTTCCGACCCTGTTTGGAACGTGAAATTGTTGACGAAATATTCACATCGTGGAGTGGGTATACAGCTTCGTGAATGGGCATCTTTGACACCGCAAATGCTTCGTGATTTTGCAAAATACATAGCAGATGTTTATTATGATAAAATAATTTTTATATATGCTTTGCAAGAGTCTTTGGACTTGGAAATTTGCGAACAGTTGGAGGTTGAATTGTTGAAAATTAACCCCGACTTGCATACACATGTTGTGACGAACAGGGCAACATTTGAGATTGTTAAGGCATTTTCTCATCTTGATGAGCTCATTGCAATGCGTTATCACGCTTGTCTTTTAGGGTTGAAGTACGGGATTAGAGTTTTGCCGATTATTTATGACCCTAAGGTTGAAAAACTCGCAGATGAGTTTGGTTTAACATCAAGATTGATGTTGCACGGTGAATTTGAGGCGGAAAAGAAAATTAGGAACCTTAGATACGGCGAGTACCACGTCGATGCGGAAAAAGTTTCACGCAAAAAATTCGATTTCCATAAGTTTGAGGAAGTTTTGTTCTCATAACTTCTCGATTGTCTGATTAGCAAGTAGGTATGTCGGTTGGGCATACCTGCCCAACATCAATATTTATAGTATTTTTTAACAATAATTTATCGTAGGGTATGTAAGAAAAGATAGAGCGTATATTTACCACATCAAAGTTGCTGTGTTTTGTAATTTTTAAAAAACATTACGAATTTGAAACAAATTAGGAAATGTAAAGAAATGTAAAGTTGAATTTCTTGACACGGAAACGCAATGAGGATAAGCTCTGCTAATAGAATAGAATAGAAGAGAAGAGAAGAGAACGTGTGTCTTGAAGAGGGGGTAAAATTTTTCGATAATGAAATAGTTGTCGGGTGCCGGATAAAGTAAATACGACCT
>CAZOGS010000095.1:0-6277 GCA_964579375.1 uncultured Muribaculaceae bacterium | reverse complement strand
ACTACATAACGTCTTATGAAATATATTCTAATTTGAATTAACAGTAAAATCAAGGGCTTATGCATAGTTTTTATGAATGATTTTTTGAAAAATCTTTACATTTCTACACAAAAATCTCAAAAACCCTCCAAACAGAGGACTTTATTCATTAGCTCCGTCATTTTTTGTATTAAAATTTGCCGATAATTCCGTTTCGGAATACAAATTTGTTGCAAAATCGACAGCTTCCACATCTCTTGCGATAGCTTCTTTTAGGGCAAAAATATCGCCTGCCGTGAGAGAATTAAAATTCTTCACATTCGGATTTTTATAAATTTTCTTAAATTTTTCCTGTATCTCATATTCAAATCCCGCAAGATTTTTTTTGAAAGCGACAAACCTGTACACTTGAGAAGCGAGGTAGAAATTATCTATATCCTTTGTCGTAAAAACAAACATTTCGTTTGTTTTCGTGCTAAAAACCAATTTTTTATCGCATAAAAGCCCTATCCAAAAATTAAGATAAAAAGCCTTATAACCTTTTAACGGTGTAAGAAAGCCCTGTTTTTCGTTAATATTTCCCAAAAGTTTCACGGCAAATCTTGTTCTGTATACTTTTATGCCTCTTTTTTCGAGTAATTTTATTGTTTTCGGGATGTCACCGAAATATTTTTTGATAATTTTTTCTGCAATATTTTCAACTTTTTTCTTATCCTCGTCGGAAACAGTATTCAAATGCAGACTTGCCGCCTGATTTACGGAAACCTTCATTTTTGAATTAATGTTAATATTTCCGTTGTTTTTCACGGCAATTTTATTTGCAAAATTTTCTTTTAAATTTTTTATCTTAAGTAATAACGTCAGAAAAAATTTTTTTATTTCATACATTTTTTTCACCTGTAACAATCATAACCGAATTTTTCAAATTTGTCTTTAATAAAAAATATGTATTTGATAAAATAGAGTTATGGATAACAAGAATTTTACGGTAAAAATTGAAAAATTGCTATACGGAGGCAAATCTCTCGGAAAAATCGACGGATTTCCCGTATTTATTGACGGAGGATGTCCCGAAGACATTGTCGAAGTCAAAATCATAAAAAAGAACAAATCATACGCAATCGGCGAAATTACCGAAATAAAAACGGCTTCACCTCACAGAGAAAAGCCTTTTTGCCCGATGCATAATGTTTGCGGAAGTTGCGGTTTACAACACATTTCATACGATGAGCAACTCAAGCAAAAACAGTTGATTGTACAAGAAACAATTTCTAAAATTTACGGAGAAAATGTTGAAATTTTGCCCGTAAAGCATCCGAAGAACATCCAAAATTATCGTCATAAAGTTCAATATCCGATTAGCCAAACTAAGGTTTCAAAGCGAATAATAGCGGGCTATTACAAGAAAAACTCTCACGAAGCCGTAAATATAAAATACTGTCCCGTTCAACCGCAAATTTTAGATGAATTGACGGAATTTATAAGAAAAACCGCAGAAGAATTAAACATCAGCGGATATGATGAAAAACGTCACAGCGGACTTTTGCGTCATATAATTTACAGAATTTCAAGTTTTACGGAAAACATTCTCGTAACTTTGGTATTAAATTCGGAAAAAATTGACAAAAATGTCAATAAATTTGCCGAAAAAATCATAAATTTTAAAAAAGTAACGGGCGTTGTTGCAAACTTCAACACGGCAAAAACAAACGTTATAACGGGCAAACGAAACATTTGCTTATGCGGAGAAGATTTTATCACGGAAAAAATCGGAGAAGTTCAATACAAAGTAAGTTCGGGAAGTTTCTTTCAAGTCAATCCGCAAACCGCAGAAATTATTTTTAACACTGCAAAAGAAATGATTAAAAATAATATCGAAAATCCGACGATTTTAGATGCATATTCCGGAGTTTCGGCGTTTGGTTTGCAGATGAAAGATATTGCAAAAGAGGTAATTTGCGTGGAAGAGTGCAAATCTTCAACCGACGATGCGATTTTCAACGTAAAATTAAACAATGCGGAAAATGTGACAGTCATTAACGATGACGCCTCAAAAATATTTGAAAAGTTTGTTAAAGAGGGCAAAACCTTTGATGTCGTACTTCTTGACCCGCCGAGAAAAGGTTGTTCGACAGAGTCACTCGATTATGCAACAAAATTATCCTCAAAACTTATTGTTTACGTAAGTTGCAACCCTTCCACACTTGCAAAAGATATGCGATACTTAAAGGAGAAAGGTTTTATTCCGCAGTACATTCAACCTGCGGACATGTTCTGTCACACCCCGCATATCGAAAGCGTTGCACTTTTAATAAAGGAATAAATATGGAAATTATAGAATATAATCCGAAATATAAAAATGATTTCATACGTTTGAATACGGAATGGCTGACAAAGCTCTATTACATTGAATCCTATGACCAATATGCGATGGATCATGTAGAAGAATTAATCGAAAAAGGTTCAATGGTATATTTTGCGATTGAGAATGAAAAAGTACTTGCAACATGTATGATAGAACCGTTAGGTGATGACGTATGGGAAATATGCAAACTTGCGGCAGAAGGTCAATATACAGGCAAGGGAGCAGGTTCTGCGGTAATAAAAGCTTGTATGGAATATGCGATTTCGCACAATGCAAAAAAAATATGTTTGATAACTATTTCAGGATTAAAACCTGCTATTCATTTGTATAAAAAATTCGGTTTTGTTGAAATTCCATACAGAAAGGACGTATGGCACTCGGAAAAGGCCGATGTCGAAATGGAATATATTGTACCAACAAAAAATTACTCGTAATAAAAACATCTTTTAATAAAGGAATAAATATGTTTTTGATGATTTTAAGAGCAAAAAAAGAAGATGAACGGGAAATTTACGAGCTTCAAAAACTTGTTTATGAGCAAGAAGCGGATAAATTCGGGATTTCCCCGTTGAAGCAATCTTTGGCGGAAATTCACGTTGATTTTCAAAAATGCACTGTTTTAAAAGCGATTATGAATGATAAAATTGTCGGCTCAATTCGTGCGTATTTAAGCAACGGTGCGGCTCACATCGAAAAACTTATTATTCATCCCGAGAACAAAAATTCAGGTATCGAAAACGAGCTTTTAAGACAAATCGAAAAATGTTTTAATGTTCAAAGATACGATGTCACCGTCGTTAACAAGGACAAATCTGACTTAAAAGTTTATCAACAGGCGGGTTACAAAATTTATTCCGCAAAAGATGTTTCGGACGATGTAATGGTCGTTTATCTTGAGAAAAGGAGTATTCAATGAAATACACCGACACAGTAATTTTTGACTTAGACGGAACACTGCTCAATACACTGTGGGACTTAACGGAAGCAACAAATTATGCACTGCAGGAGTGCGGTTATCCCGAAAGAAGTTATGACGAAATAAGACATTTTGTCGGAAACGGTGTTGAAATGCTCATAAGACGTGCCGTTCCTGACGGTACAAGCGAAGACAGGATACAAGAAGTCCTTGCCATATTCAAGATTTTTTATATGCACAATTCAAGAAACAATACAAAACCCTATGACGGAATTGTCGAACTTTTGGAACATTTGAAGAAAAAAAGATTTAAAATCGGGGTTGTGTCGAACAAATTTGATAAAGCTGTCAAAGACCTTTGCAACAACTACTTTTTCGGGTTAATTGACATTGCAACGGGAGAAAGTGCAAATGTTCCGAAAAAGCCCTCTCCGATTGGAGTTTTAAAAACCATTGAAGAATTGGGAGCAAATCCCGACAAAACCGTTTTGATTGGCGATTCCGAAGTTGATATTCAGACGGCAAAAAACGCCGGAATATATTCTATCGGCGTACTTTGGGGATTTAGAGATGAACAAACACTGATTGATGCAGGAGCTGATGAATTGGTGGATTCACCCGAAAGACTCGAAATGATTTTGTAAACAACAATCAAAATTTTTTCATTAAAAAAACCGCAAAACCAATCGGATTGCGGTTTTATTTATTTTTAAGTTAAAACCTATTTCTTTGCCGGTGCCGGTGCAGCTGCAGGAGCTGAAGCGACTTTCTTTGCTCTTACGGTAATAACTTTATATCCGTCTTGACCAAATCTTAAATTGATTGCCACTTCAGGAGATAACATTGTAAAGTTTTCCCAAGATTGATTAGGCTTTTCAAAGACGAACCCTTTGCTTAACAATTTTTCATAGTAAGCAATAAAGTCTTTTTCTTCAGCGTTCATAACATAAGCCGCAAAAGCATCTTTTGTGTTAACTACTTCGGCAACATAACCGGAAGGCATTGACGGAACTTGTGTTGCGAAACCGTCTGACGGCCAATTTACTTTTTTATCGGTAGGGCTGATATTTAATGCACCGAAATCCACTGTCGGATTAATTTTTACGAAACCGATTGTATTATCTTTAACACCTTGTTTTGCAATAGTAGGAGGCTCAACTACTTTATATGTAGTTTTTGCTTTAGCCGGAGCTTCTTTTTTTGCCGTATCGGGTTTTGCATTTGCATCTTCAGTCTTATTGCTGCAACCCGAAATAAACAATGTTGTAACTATCAATGTTGTCGCCAATAAATATTTTTTTAACATATTGAACTCCTTTATTCTCACTACTTGAAAATAGCATAAATTAAGAGAAAAAACAACATGGCAATTTATTTTTTGTTTTGGTTTAATATGTTAGTAAGAAAGTGGGAATGACATGAAAAATATATGCGTATACTGTTCATCGAGTGAATATCTTGACGAAAAATTTTATAAAGTTGCCTGTAATTTCGGGAAATTGATAGCCGAAGCGGGATATAATCTTGTTTATGGCGGTTCAACCTGCGGATGCATGGGCAAAGTTGCAAACGGCGTTTTAGAAAACGGAGGAAAGGTTATAGGCATAATTCCGAAAGCCATTATGGAAAAAGGAATTGCAAACCCTGAAGCCTCAGAAATTATTGTTTCTAACGACATGAACGACAGAAAAATGATGATGGAAGATAAAGCAGACGCCTTCGTTGCACTTCCGGGAAGCTTCGGAACAATGGATGAAATATTCCAAGTCATTGTAACGAAACAACTTTCTTATCATAAAAAAGCCATTGTTTTTCTAAATGTTGACGGATACTATAATCCGTTGTTTGAAATGATTGAAAACTTCTACAAACACGGATTTGCAAGAGATTTTAACAGAGAATTATACTACATCGCTAACTCGGAAAAAGAAGCGATAGACTATCTTAACAATTATGTTGAAAAAGAATTTGTTTTTAAATATTAGGAGGAATATGAAAATAAAGAATATTATTTTATCGATATTATTATTTTTAGGAATTACTGTTCTTCCGTGTTTTGCAGACGAACAGTACGATTTGGGATACAAAGAAGCCCTTATTAAGGCAAGCGGACACCCTGAATATACCCTTGAAAAAATGCAAATCATTATCGGTGAAGAAGAACTTGAAAAAGTAATAAAAGAATATAACGACAAACCTTATAAATATTGGTCGGATAAAAAAGTTTTCGGGGACGAAATCGGACTTAAAGAACTTACCTTCAGAGCAAGTTTGCACTCACACACAACGGCTTCCGACGGGAAATTAACACCTGTCGAAACACTTCAAATGGCAGCAAAATACGCAAATAAAGTTAAAAAACAAAATCCAAACGAAAAATACCCGATGGTTATTGCAATTACCGACCATTACAACACGGAAGGCTGTCAGCAAGCGATTGCGGAAATTCAAAAACACCCGAAAAAATATAAAAATATAAAAGTTCTTTTGGGTATGGAAACAACAGCCTTGACAAAATTTGCTTCCGATGACGAAAACGGCACCCACGTACACGTACTCTTGTGGGCGGTAAACCCTTATAACGAAAAAATGACCCAAATTAACTTTTTAAAGTTTGAAGATTTGATAAAAGAAGCTCATCAATTGGATTACGGCATCGTCGGACTTGCTCACCCGCTAAGATATTATGAAGCAAAATACAAAAATAACCCCGAAATTACAAAAAAACTCATAACGGAATATTTTGACTCATACACAGCAATGAAAAACGACCAATTCTTGTTTGCGGAAGCATACTACCAACCCTATCGCTTTAAAATGTCAGAAGATTTGTACGACTACGTAATAAAGGAAGCAACCCGCTGCGGATTTTATAAAACAGGCTCCCACGACTCTCACGGTCATACAATTTTTCATAACGATGATTTAAAAAAATAAAAACAATAAGTTATAAAAAGAAGAGGTAAGTTTAATTCTTACCTCTTTTTTCAATCAATATTATTACCAACTGACTTCTT
>CAZOGS010000094.1:0-6335 GCA_964579375.1 uncultured Muribaculaceae bacterium | reverse complement strand
TCGACAACGCAGGCAGTCTTTGCCACGGCTGGTCGGCAATCCCCGTGTACTATTATCAAAAGTATTTTTCGAAGAGTGTTTTTTAGGATTGGGAGAATTTGTTTATGCGAATAGAACGTTGGATGACTTCGGAAAAGCCTTGCGATAAGGCTGTATATTTTCGTAAAACTTTTTTGGCGGAGCGTTGTCGAAAAGCCGTATTAAAGGTTAGTGCATTGGGTTGGGTAAAAGTATTCGTAAACGGAAAAGAAGTGACGAATGAAGAATTTTTACCCGGGTGGACAGATTATACGAAACGTGTATTGCTATTTTCATACGACATTACGGAACTGGTAAAAGAACGGAATGTGATCGGTGCCGTGGTGGGAAAGGGCTGGGCTTTGGGAACAGCAATCTTCGGGGCGGCAGAAAAATATTATTGCGTTCCTACCCCGTGCCTGTATATTCGCGTGGAGTGGCTTGATGAAGTCGGAAACGTGCATGAGGAAGGTGAGGCCGGTTGGGAATACGGTTACGGCGCAATTATCGAAAACGATATAATGCTTGGGGAAACTTGGGATTATAGTCAAGAAAATTTAGGTATATACCGTGATAAATGTAGTGCTTCCGCGTGGAAACCTATTTGTACGTATATGCGCCGATTGGAAGTAGAGGAAGATGTTTTGCCAAGGGTATCCGTGCACGAAATTTTTCAAGGAAAAGATTTGGGAAACGGGATATATGATTTCGGACAAAATTTTTCAGGCATCGTGCGATTAAATCTTCTTGTGGGAGAAAAAGCGGAAATTGTTGTGCGGCACGGAGAACTTTTATTGGAAGACGGTACGTTATACGTTGGAAACTTGCGTGGGGCGAAAGCAATCGATCGATATATTTTGCCGAAAGGTGAGTATACGGTAAGACCTTGGTTTACATATCATGGATTTCGTTATGCGGAAGTTTCCGTAAGCGGTGACGCGGAAATCACGGCTTGCGAAGGGCTTGCGATTTATACAGACGGTATGGTGCGCGGTCGTTTTCAGACTTCTTCGGGGTTAGTCAATAAAATTGCGGCGAATTGTTTGTGGAGTTTAAAGAGTAATTTGCATTACATACCGACGGATTGCCCGCAACGTGACGAGCGATTGGGGTGGCTTGGTGACGCAGGCGTGATAGCGCGTTCGGCGATGTTCCAATTTGATTGTAAAGAGCTTTGGTTGCATTATTTGTCGGTAATAGCGGAGAATGTGCGCGAAGACGGAGCAATTCCGTGTATTGCGCCTACTACCGATAAATTCTTGGAAAATGCGATAGGCGCAGCAGGTTGGACTTATGCGTTTTTAAGTATATTATCCGATTATTACGATTTCTATAAAGACGAAACTGTAATTAGAAAATATTTGCGGATTGCTGAAAATTTTATAGAATGGATTGAAAAAAATTCGACGAATTATCGCAGAAATACTTATTGTTTCAGTGATTGGTTGTCGGTGAATGCGGATTTGACGGAAGGGTACGGGGACGTGGACTTTACGGTTTTCGATCTGTCGTTTTATGCGTTGGATTGTTTATGGATGCAGCGTTTTATCGTATACTCGGTTTGAAAGATGAGAAATATCGGGACAAATATGCGGCGGCAAGAACCTATTTTTTGAATGAATTATATAAGAACGGGGAGATAGTTGGAAAAGGTAAACAAACGGCACTGTTGCTAGCTTATAAAGCAGGCTTTTTAACGAAAGAAGAAATCAGACAACCGCTTGTGGCGGATATACAACTAAATGGAATGACAAGCGGCTTTATCGGGATGAAGTATTTATTGCCGATATTGACGGAAATCGTGCAAGCGGATTTAGCGTATGGTTTGATTGTAGCGGATAAGTATCCGTCATGGGGATATAGCGTATGTTGCGGAGCGACTACGATTTGGGAACGTTGGGATAGTTATATGAAAGAAAACGGGGTGAATGCCCACGGAATGAATTCATTTAATCATTTTGCGTTTGGAACTTGCGCCGAATGGTTTTACGAATATGTTTTGGGCATAAAAATGCGAGGAGAGAGCAAAGAGCTTTTAATTTCTCCGATAATAGATAAAAGTGGAAGGATAAGAGAGGCTAAAGGTGAGGTCTACTTCCCGACGGGTGATATTGCGGTGTCTTGGCGTACGGAAAACGACGCCCAGATTGCGTATGTGGAAATCACATATGCCAGTGCAAATGTTGTGCGTTGCGAATTTGATGGCTGGAGGCTTGTAAAAAGAGAAGGACAGGTGAAAAAAGAACAAATTATAATAAAATTTATGTTGGAAGCCATATAAAGTATTAAAGATTATATTATAAATTAAAAAATGTTGAGTGTGTAACAAACTTCAACATTTTTTTGCTGTTTTTCCCAAAATGGTAAAAGTAGTGGCGATTTTTTATGATACTATATAAAATAGCGTAATATATTCTCATTTTTTTGTTTGCGTTGACTTTTGCGCTGGGTATGATACAATATAACGACGTAAAAACGCAATCGGCGTTTGCGGATTTTAAGGATATCGTGGTCTACGATTGTGGGGAAACGATGGCGAAGGTGACGTAAGGTACGGCGACGATAGAAAACGGCGCGTTGAAGTTGACTGGTGTTTGGTGGGTGAAAACATCGCTTGGCGGAGTAACAATCCCTTCGGAATATTCGTATATGACGTTGCGTATGAAAGCGAACGCGGAAATGAACGTTTTTTATCGTTTTTCAGGCGACGGCGGCGACAACGGTTCTATGTGCGCAGACGAAGAAAACTGTTGGGCGGTGACAACGGCTTACCAAACGTTTATGGTGGCTATTTTCGACAGCGAAAGCTTAAAGAGCTTCGGACTTTGTATTAAGAATACACAAGCGAGTTGTATTCGTTTTCAAATTCGGTTACGTATTCTTTTTCTTTGTCCGTCAGCCAAGATAGAAAATCGCTTTCGGACTTATTGACAAGATTTTCTTCGTCAAATTCTTTGATTGCGTTTTTGTAAATCTGTGTCAAGACGAATTTTTGATAGGCTTTGAAATTGTCTGGCGCAATTTATATCTGGAGCGCCTATTTATCATTTGGTTATGTACTTCATGTATAGGGACTCGAAGCCGTTTGATAAAAGGTTAATATGTCTTTATTCCTTTTGTTTTCAGGCTTTTACACTCCAAAATTTGCCCCAAGACGAATAAAATAACAAAGAAAAAGTATCGAGTTTTTCGACAATTTAATGGTTTGGAATATAGAAAATCGGGGGCAAATCTGCGTCCGATTTTTAATTATTTGTTTTCGGCAAAAACAAATAATTATTTTATATTATTCGCCGAAATCGGCAAATATACTATTGACATTTTATTAAAAATGTGCTAAAATATAGAAAAAGGTGAAAAGGAGAAATAGTGATGGTAGAGCGTAAAGAATATTTAGCCTTATTAAAAGAATGGAAAAATGAGAAAGTAATCAAGGTCGTGACCGGGATTCGCCGTTGCGGTAAATCCACGTTGCTTGCGTTATTTCAAGAACAATTAAAGAAAGAGGGCGTAAAAAAGGACCAAATTATCTCGCTCAATTTTGAAGAGTTGGAACATGAGGAGCTTATCGATTATAAAAAGTTGTATAAATATATAACGGATCGTTTATGCAAAGATTGCTATACGTATATTTTTCTCGACGAAATTCAAACGGTAAAAGATTTCCAAAAGGTAGTGGATAGTCTTTATGTCAAAGAGAACGTGGATATTTATATCACGGGTTCAAATGCTTATTTGCTTTCGGGCGAGCTTGCTACGCTTCTTTCGGGGCGATACGTTGAAATATCCATATTGCCGTTGTCGTTTAAGGAATTTTACGAACTTAACGCAAATATGACCAAAGAGGATGCATTCAACGAATATTTGCAATGCGGTGGTTTTCCTTACGTTGCCACGATGGATAGAAGTAAAGGAAAATATAATAGTTATCTTGAAGGAATATATAATACCGTCGTTGTAAAGGACGTAGAAGAAAGAGATAAGCGCAAGCACGAGGACAAGAATAAACGCAAGGTAACGGATATAACCTTATTAAAAACGATATCGAAATATCTTGCAAGCGTGGTGGGAAGTCCCGTATCGGCGAAAAGTATTGCGGATTATTTGAGTTCAAACGGCAGAAAAACATCGTCAAACACCGTGGACGATTACATGGAGGCGTTGATAGAATCCTATCTGTTTTATCCGGCAGAACGCTATGATATAGCAGGAAAATTGCTTTTGAAACGCAATCAAAAAATGTATATGGTCGATCTTGGTTTGCGTAGTTATCTTGCAGCCAAAAAGGGCGGCGATATTGGATATTCCATAGAAAATATAGTGTATTTTGAGCTTTTAAGGCGTGGATATAAAGTCAATATAGGTAAAGTCGGCGCAACCGAAGTGGACTTTATCGCGCAAAAAGCAGACGGAACGGAGTATTATCAAGTAACGGCGTCTATGCTCGAAGAAAGCACGTTTAACCGTGAAATCGCACCATTGAAAAATATAAAAGATTTTTATCCGAAGAAGATATTAACGCTTGATAAATATAGCATTGGAAATTACGAGGGTATTGTCGTGGAAAATATTATAAATTGGCTGTTGGATTAAAGTTGGATTAAAGTATCGATTTTATTGAATAAAAATTGATTTGTGGTATAATTAATTTGAGAAGGTAATAAAGAGTAATTGGAATATTATTCTATGGTAGAAAAGAATAGCGTTAGCGGTTTTTGTTGAATGTTGGG
Source organism: uncultured Muribaculaceae bacterium (assembly GCA_964579375.1). GTDB lineage: Bacteria > Cyanobacteriota > Vampirovibrionia > Gastranaerophilales > Gastranaerophilaceae > RUG841. The sequence continues at coordinate 1,587 of CAZOGS010000094.1, read as the reverse complement.
GAAGAGTATTTCCCAACATTTTTCTGATTTTTTTCAAAATGGTGAAAGTAGTGGATCTTTTGCAAATTTATATAACGTTAAATTGAAAAAATATTGTTGATAAATGTTCTCGAGGGCGGTGATTTGTAGGGAGATTTTTTTCGCGCTTTTCGGTATTTTCCAATAAATGGTAAAAGTACGGACTTTTACCGCGATAAAATGTTGTATAATAGAGAGGAGAAACAAAAATGTGAGAACAGCGAATTGACGAAAGAAAAATTGGAACGAATTGTAAAAAGGTTATCGTATATTTCCGAAATGCTCCACCGAAGCGAAACGGAAAGGAATGTATATATCAGCAAGCGTAAAGAAAAAATCGAAATAAACGCGGAAGTTCTTGCGGTCATCGAAATTATAGAAGAAATTATCCGTAATGAAGAAAAGCTATGGCTGAAGAAGATTTTTCTCGGGATAAGAAGGGGATTGGCCGATAGGCAAATAATACGAGATAATCCGATAGAAAGAACGAAATATTATATGATAAAGAGGGCGTTTATAGAAAAAATATATCAATGCTGTATTTACAAGTGGATGGTGGAGTATGATAATATCTTAAAATCATAAATTCAATGAAATTGTGATAAAAGGAAAAAGGATGAGAAAAAATAGTGCGAAATGTATCTTGAAAAAGATGATAAAATTATTGTTGCTGTATTTAGAGGAGCTGTCGGAATATAAAGATAATAAAGAAACACAGTTTCAATATGGAGAACGAACGGCATATACGGAATGCTTGGAAGTAATACAAGGTTGGTCAAAAGCGAAAAAATACGGTTTGGATTTTAATATAGAAGAAAAATATCCGTTGTAATGGGAATGAAAAGTATCCAAGCAAAGTTTGTTTTTCGTTCGGATTTCGTAATGCGTTAATTTGGAATTGACAAAACGTTTGTTTCGTGTTATAATAAAAAACAAGAGGTGCGTTATGAAATTTCAAGAAACGGAAACGACAGAATTAAAAAGAATATTGAACGATGCATTGCCAAAAGAAATTGTTGCCTTTCTCAACAGCTTTGACGGAACGATTTATATCGGTGTGGAAGATGACGGAAAAGTTATCGGCGTTGAAAACTTAGATGAAACGCAAAAGAAAATCGCGGATATTATTACGACGCAGATTTTGCCGAATCCGCAGGAGTTTATAACGCTCGGGACACAATATATCGACGGAAAGAACGTTGTCGTCATTAATGTTCGTAAGGGAAAAGCGTTGTATTATATAAAAAAATACGGCAGAAGCGCAAGCGGTTGCTATATTCGTGTCGGAACGAGTTGCCGTAGTATGACGGAAGAGCAATTGAAGGGAATGTCAAGCAAAGTGTGTAAGTTATTTTGCTTAAATTAAATTTTCATACTTTTGCATTATAATTTGGAACTTGGAATTGACGGCAAGTTGGTTTCTTACCATGGCCCAATTTTGAATGCTTGACCCATTCCATTTGGCGTACAATTCCGTGATTCGCAAATAAAGCAATTTAAGCAAGGCGTTTTCGTTCGGGAAGGCGCCTTGTTTCGTTACCTTCCTAAAACTCGAATGAATACTTTCCA
>CAZOGS010000093.1:0-6606 GCA_964579375.1 uncultured Muribaculaceae bacterium | reverse complement strand
ATGATGTTTCACCCGAGCTTGCTAAATTAAAAGCGGCAATGAGAATGAAAAACATTGAAAGAGGAATGTATATCCAAAAATTCTTCTTACCTGATGCAAAATTAACACTTCAATATCAATCATTGTTTGACAGACATTATGCAAGCCAAGTACAAATTCCGTTATACACTCCTACGACAGGCTTAATTTACAATGCTATGCCTCACTCAGAAAAAACTAACGGATATATTGGTATCTTTGCTCAATGGAAACCGATTGAAGGCGGTACTAAATTTGCCGAAATAGCGAGAGTTTCAAACGAAAAGAAAGCCTTAATGGCAATGAACGAAGGCGTAAAACTCACAATTGAAGAACGTGTAAGAACGGTTATCAACGAAGCACTTGCTTGCTATTTCAGTATTGAAAAAGAATACAAAGCAATGTTTGCGGCAAAAGAAAGCTATATGACAGTTAAAGCAAACTACCTCAAGGGTAAAGCACCTGTTGCACAATTGATTGATGCACAAGATACATACCTCGAAGCAAAACTTAAAGCTTCAAACGCTCAATATGAATTTTTCAAAAAATTAGTTTGGGTACAAAGAAGTATCTGTGCGGTTAACTGGTCACAAGCTTCACCGAGAGCAAGAAATTGGATTGAAAAAGTTAAAACAGACATTCAAAGATTGGATGATATCGTTTTATAATAATCAAATTCAAAGTAAAACACCCTCCGAAAAAGAGGGTGTTTTTTTATGGAAAAATTTTATTACATTGCAATTTTATATTGTGAAACAAATTTAACAAAACTTGATTGATCACCATTTTGAGCCATTTCGTATAATGAATTTAAAGTTGCCATCAAGTCATTGTTGCCGCCATTATCAGGGTGACATTTTACTGATGCTTTTTTATAAACTTTATGAAGTTGCTCTTGTGTATATGTTGCAGTTGATTCTGTTTTGGAATTTGCAAAAGGATTTTGAGTATTATTAGTATTTACATTTGAGTTAACAAGTTCTGTTGTAGTTGCTTCTGTAGTTGTACCTTTAAATGCAGATGTAAATTTACCGAAGTTAGCGGATACGTTAGTTTTAGAAGCTTCTAAAGCGTTTTTATATGTTGATAAACTTCCTTTTCCTATTAATGCGTTTCCTGTTGCGTTTGTATATGCTTTGCCTGCTGCTGCTGACATTGCAAGTGTTGCTGCTCCGCCGCCTACGTTTTCAAGAGCTGCTCTCTTTTCTGCATCTGTTTCTGCTTGTGTTGCTTCGTATATTCCTTTTCCTGTTTGAATTCCGCCTGCAATTGCTCCTCCTGCAATAAGAAACGGTGTTGCTGCTCCGCCTGTAACTGCGATTAATGCTGCTCCTGCCACTCCTGTTGCAACTGTCTTTACTATGTTTTCAGGGCTTGAAAACATATTTGTTACAGATTTTACTGCTCCTTTTGCAATACTTTTAATACCTTCTCCTATACCGATTTTTCCGTCATCTTTTCCGTCTATACAAGTTCCGTCTATCATTCCTTGTGTAAGACCTTCTGTATTGGAAAAAATTGAAATATTGTTTTCGTTAACATTACCTGTTCTAAGAAGAGATTGTTGTTGCGTTAATCTAATTCTTGATTCATATAAATTATTAATTGCAACCATTTGCTTCTCTCCAAAAAACTCTCTACTCTTTTACTAAGTTTTTTAAATATAATAAATTGCCTTTTTGTATATATTTATCTTTACAAAAGTTAAATAATTTAATATAAAGCAAGGTTTTTTTAATAATGAATTTAAAAATAATATAATTTTAAATTTTACCAAGTAATTTTTTTGTTATCGTAATTGCTGTACCATTTTGAATAATTTGACAAAAGCATTGTCATATGGTTGTCTACACCGTATTCAATTCTGAAAATTCTATCCCAATAAAGGAAAAACATATATTTCCAAAATCCGTTATCCAAAACTCTGTTAATAAGGTGGAATGTTTTTGTCCAAACACCTCTTTTGTCTTTCAAAGAGGCAAGTTCGGTATTGTACATATTAATGTAATCTTCTTTAATCATTTCAAAAAATTCTTTTTTATATCTAAATTCAATTTTTTTCCACCACCAAAACATAGAACGAACTTTATAATTAATAAAATGATATTTCATTTCGTCCCAAGTTCCTTGATTAACGAGGTTTTGTTTTATGCAATCAAATATTTTAAGATAGTCGAAAAATGTTTTGTCACAACGAGCCGTAACAGCCTGTTTTCTGTTGACACGATAATAAATAAGGCACTCGTCGAGCACTGTAATTTTGTCGGCTTTCATAATTGCATCAAAAGAAAATACGTTATCTTCAAAGAACATTCCGCCGGGGAATTTAACATCTTTATCAATCAAAAAAGATTTTTTATAAATTTTATCCCAAGGCACATTACTTTGAGAAAAAACTTCTTCTTTAATATCTTGCCAAGTGAAACCTTTTTGCCAAAATTCTTTTGAAAGTCTGTGAAAGTTAGCATAGCCGTGTTTGTAATTAATTCTTCCTGTTTTGTTATCAAAAGGAGCCCAACGGCAAATTGTCATATCGGCATCATCGTCTGTAATTTTTTTATACATATGATTTATGAAAAATTTGTCGACTTTATCATCACCGTCAACAAACATTATGTAATCACCTTGAGCGTGTTCTACACCGATATTTCTCGCAATTCCCTGTTTTAAGTTTTCATCAAGCTCAATAACGGAAATATTGTTAGTCTTTTCAACTAAATTATAAACTTTTTTTAAAGTATCATCAGTAGATTTATTATCAACAACAATAATTTCAAAATCTAAAAATTCTTCTTGTTTTAACAAACTTTCAAGACAATTTTCAATAAATTTACCGCAATTGTAGGTCGGTATAATAACAGAAACTTTCATACTTTTAACTCTTTTTAATTTACAAAATTTATTATACAATCTAAATTATGATTTTAAAAGAATTTTCAGAATATTTACAAGCGAATGAAGATAAATCATCAGTAAAACTTCTTTATCAATGGCTAAAAGAAAAACTTGAAGTTTTACCTGTCACTAATGTTGATAAAATAATAAAGACCGAACTTTATACGGCAGAAAATGAATACGGGGATTTTTTAATCATAGCGAAAAGAGAATCGGGCAGAAATTTAATGAAAAGTTTGTATAATTTTGCTCTGAGTTTTGAACATCAAAAGGTTGCAAGAGATGTTCACAATGCAAAACCGAGTGATTTTAACAAATCGTAAAAATCAACAATAAAGCATGTTTCCATGCCTTTTATTTGTGATAAAATACAATATTTCCATGCCCGACATATGTATAAAACTATGTAGAAAACTACTATATAAACTATGTTATATTCTTGTTCAAAAATTGTTCAAAATGAAACAAAAAAACAAAAATGAAATTTTAAATGTTCAAAAAGTAAGAGTTTTAAACATTTTTAAATAAGTTTTCTACATAACTAAAACTACTGTAATCAGTGGATTTTTTATAGTTTTCTACAATTTTTGGTCAAGATATTATTGTTATTAATTATTTTATATATATAATAATAACAGATATATAAAAGTTGTTTGTGTATAAAACAAATATATCTGATAAGTTTAGTTTTAAAAAGGGAAACATAGATGCTTTTTACAATCGATAAAGAATCACTTTTAAACAGAATTAGAACAGTTGAAAAAATTACGGTTCAAAGAGGTATTCAACCGGTACTTGCAAATATTTTGTTTGAAACGGAAGGTAATACTTTAAAATTAAGTGCAACCGATTTAGATATGTCAATAATGACAAAAACAACGGCAAGCGTTCAAGAAGAAGGAAAAGTTACGCTTCCTGCGAAGAAAATTTTTGAAATCGTATCTAAGTTGCCCGATAAACCGATTGAATTTGCGTTGAATACGGATAACAACATCGTAACAATCAAGTGCGGTAATTCAAAATTTGACGTTATCGGTATTTCTGCGGAAGAATTTCCCAACGTTATTCAAAATCAAAATGAAATATCTGACGATGAAGCGATTGTAATTGATACAAATCCTTTTATAAAATCAATTAAATATACTGTTTATGCGGCAGCAACTTATCAAAACAGAAACGTTATCAGCGGTGTTTATTGCGAAATTAACGAAGATAAACTCGAAATGGCTGCAACTGACGGTAACAGACTTACGAGAATTTCCGAAAAAATTCAAAACGAAAATAACAAAAATGCAAAAATCGTTATTCCGTCAAAAACAGTTAATGAATTTTTGAGAGTTTCATCAATCATAAGTGAAGATAAAGTTTACTTAATTGTGACAGGTTCAAAAATTATTATCAAAACAAATACTTACACAATTGTTTCAAAACTTTTAGAAGGTCAATATCCTCAATATCAACAACTTATTCCGAAAACTACGGCAAATACCGTTAAAGTTAATAAAAACGAACTTTCAAACGCAATCGACAGAGTTGCTTGTATGGTAAACGAAAGAACAAACGTTATTAAGTTTATTTTGCAAAACGGAAAAATGTATTTGAAATCGGAAACACTGGATTCAGGTACATCTGAAGACGTTATTGAAACAGATTATACGGGCGATGAATTTAAAATTTCATTCAACTATAAATTTATTTCAGACTTCATTAAGATTATCGATTGTGAAAATGCCATCATCGGTTTGAACGGAAATCAATCGGCGGCAATTTTCAGACCTGATAATGACGATGATTACATCTGTCTTGTAATGCCTTTGAAAAATTAGGAAAAAAATATGGAAATAAAAGTAAAATCACCGGCATCAAGTGCAAATTTAGGACCTTGTTTCGATTGTGCCGGTATTGCTTTGCCTTTGTATAACATTGTTAAAACAAAAAAGACCGACGATGAAAAAATCGTTGTTATTATTGATGAAAAAGGCGATGTAAGAAGATTTGAAGTTGATGAAAGAAATATAATTTTTCAATCTTTCAAAAAATTTCACGAAAAAGTAAATACAAAAATGTCGGGTTATGAAGTTAACGTTGAAACAGAAATACCGATAGCAAGAGGATTAGGAAGCAGTGCTTCCGTTATAGCAGGTGCTTTAATCGGTGCTAATGAATTAAACGGAAATCCGTTAAAAGAGCAAGACTTAATTAACATAGCCGCTTCGATTGAGGGTCACCCCGATAATACAACTCCTGCTTTAACGGGCGGATTTGTGGTAGCTTCGATAGAAGATGACGGAAATGTTTTGTACGAAAAAATAAAATGGTGCGAAGATTGGAAAATCAGCGTTTGTATTCCTGATTATAAGCTTTTGACAGAACTTGCAAGGTCGGTTTTGCCGAAGGAAATTAATTTTAAAGATGCTGTTTACAATATTCAAAAATCCGCTCAACTCATTACGGCAATAACAAATTGTAATGAAAGTATAATGAGAAGTGCCTTAAAAGACAGAATACATCAACCTTACAGAGAAAAATTAATTCCCGGAATGGTTGAAATTATTGAGAAACTTCGAAATGAAGAAAACGTATTGGGTTGCGTATTGAGCGGTGCGGGTCCGACACTTGCGGTAATAACTAAAGGTGATAATATAGATAATGTAAAACAAATTGTGCATAAAATTTGGTACGATTTGGATATAAAATATCAGATAATGACGTTTGACCCTGTAAATCAAGGGGCAACGGTAATATAAAGGAGAAAAACCATGAAAAAATCAGTAAAAGATTTAGGTGACGTTAGAGGAAAAAGAGCGTTAGTCAGAGTTGATATCAACGTTCCTTTGGATAAAGAAAAAAATGTTACCGATGATACAAGAATTCAAGCTATTTTGCCGACTGTAAAATTTTTACAAGATAAAGGTGCAAAGATTATTTTGATGGCTCACCTCGGCAGACCCCAAAAATTAAAAGAAGGTCAAACGCTTGCAGATTTGTCACTTGAACCTGTTGCAAAATATATGTCAAAAGTTTTGGGACAAGAAGTTAAGTTTGTAAAATCACCTGTCGGCGAAGGTGCTGATAAAGAATTGGAAGATTTGAAAGACGGACAAGTTGCATTGCTCGAAAACATTCGTTATTACAAGGCTGAAGAAGCAAAAGATGACGATATGACATTTGCCGAAGAACTTGCAAAATTGGGTGATTTTTATGTAAACGATGCATTTGGTGCAGCTCACAGAAACCACACTTCAACGGCAAAAGTTGCAAAACTTTTATCACCTGCAGTTTCAGGTTTATTGATGGAAAAAGAAATCAGATGTTTATCGGAAGCTTTGGATAATCCGACAAGACCTTTTACGGCAGTTGTCGGCGGTGCAAAAGTTTCATCAAAAATAGGCGTTCTTGAAAACTTAATTGACAAAGTTGATAATCTTATTATCGGCGGCGGTATGGCTTATACATTCGTTAAAGCTAACGGCGGTAAAATCGGTAATTCAATTTGCGAAGACGATCAATTAGAAGTTGCAAAAGCTATCGAAAAGAAAGCAGCAGACAAAGGCGTTAAATTGGTAATGGCAACTGACGTTTTGGTAACTGATGATTTTTCGGGCAACGGAACAAACAAAGTAGTTGCAATTGACAACATTCCTGACGGATTTGAAGGTGTTGACGCAGGTCCCGATTCACAAAAAGCATTCG
>CAZOGS010000092.1:0-6694 GCA_964579375.1 uncultured Muribaculaceae bacterium | reverse complement strand
TGATGAATGCAAGAACCACAACGGGAAAGCTCATCCATTTTCCGTCAGAAAAAGATTTAACGGGAGAGTTTGTTAACGTTAAAATTACAAAAGCCCAAACATGGTGTCTTTACGCCGAACTTGCAGATTAACAAACAATTTCAATCTAAAATACCGTTAAAAAACGATAGAAATTTGAAATTGCAAATCAATAATCGACTTGTGCAAAAATTCTACTGCTGATTTCCCGCAGATTTTTCTATTGCGGATTTTATGTAATTGCAAAACTGTTCCGAATGATTGATGTAAGAATACTTAACGAACGTATTATCTTTTTTGAGAACACAAACCGACTTTATCAAAAAATCTTTCTTATCAAAAACAACATCCTTGATATCCGTTAGAGGAAGAGCGTCAGCATCTTGTTTTTCTATCGGCTTGACAGCTTTGTTCGTGACAGCGTAAAAATTCTTTTTAAAAAGTCTCGGTAAATATTTTAAAATCAATACTGTCAAAACAGTGACAGTTATTAAAAACAGATAATCAATACACTCAATTCCTTCCATAAAGAAAATATGCAAAATACTATCCGCTTCAACCGCCAAAACAAGAGAATAAACAATTGTCATAAAAACGGGAGCGTGCAAAAACAGTACGATTTGTTCACCTTCTTCGAGTTGAGATTTAGCAAGACTTTTCATCCGATTGGAAATTTTATGGTGATAATACCTCAACACGGAAAAAATCAAAACAAAAAATAGAAAGAACCATCCGCACATAATTTACTCCGTCAATAACCTTGCCGAAAAACCTTTTGAATCAAGTTCGGATTTAAGACTTACGGCTTTATCTCTGTCAGAGAAAGAAGCAACCTGAACGACATATTGGCTTCCCAACCTTCTGACATAAGGCTGACAGCCTGCGACAGCCGTTGATACACGGGCTCTTATCGTATTTGCCTGTTCCATTGTCGGATAAAATCCGATATAAACTTTTGTCATCGCAACGGAAGCATTTGAAGAATTAGAATAATTTACTGCCGTCGGAACAGCCGTAGCATTTTTAACTTCCACAACCGTCGGAACGGGCGGTTTTGTCACCGTTTTTGTTTTAACCGGCAACGGTATTTCATCATACGAATACTGCATAACCGGAGGTTCCGCAAGCAACGGTTTCTTTCCCGTTTTTTCAACCTTTTTAACGGATTTTTTATCTGATTTTACTGACGTTTCAGCCTTTTTGGTTTCAGACGAAGAAGTATTGCCTAAAGCCGAAGACTCGCTTTTCTGCATACTTTCGCCCATGGTATCTTCGTATTGTATCCATTTTAACCTTGAATCGAGTTCCGCAAAGTGCTCATTTTCTTCTGCAATTTCAGAATTTGCTTCCCCGCCGATATTCACATCAACAGGAGGAGAAAAGTTTCGAAACAAAACCGACACAAAGAAAAGAGCGACAACGAAAGTTGCGATAAAAAGAATTAAGAATTTAAAATTATTTTTCTTTTTCGGTTTCTTTAACTTTGCCATAAATACTCCAACCAACTTTTAACTGATTATAACTCGTCGGTATCGTCGTAATCATCAGCTTCCACCTCTTTAATAATCTCTTTTACGAGTCTTATCGTATAATCGGGAAGTGAATTATCGTTCAAAATATCATTTAAAACCTGTTCGCCTGTTATATTGAACAATGCTATTATAGCATTTCTTGCAACATCGGGCGATTTATCGCTCAAACAACCGTAAATCAAATCAAAAACTCTGTCATCATCAATATTTGAAAGTGCTTCTATCGCATTAATTCTGACTTGAACTGATTGATCTTTCAAAGATTTTTCCAAAGCTCTAAACACTTTTGCGTTATTTGTATTAATTTTTGAAAGAGCTTCAATTGCACGTTCTTTTAAGAATGTAAATTTATCCATCAAGCCCTTGCCCGTTTCCAATACGCTGACAAGCGTATCGACGGCTTTTTCATCACCAATCATACCAAGTGCAAACGCCGCAGACTCTTTCAGATATACGGAATTTTCACTCTCATCTTTCAAAACTTCCGACAAAGGAATTATGGCATATTTATCGCCGATTTTGCCGAGAGCTTCCGCACAAGCCAATCTAAGCTTATAGTTTTCACCTTTATTGTTCATGCAATAAAGCAAAGGATTAACAGCGGCATTATCTTTAATGTTTGCAAGTGTTTTAGCCGCATTTACCCTAACAAACATTCTGATATCTTCATTTTGAAATTTTACTTTGTATTTTTCTTTCAAAACGAGTGCATCAACAAGCGGAGCAACACTTGACGAAGATTTATACTTGTTCATTTTCTTAAACAAAAAAGAAACAACATTATAATCATTGCTGATTTCAAAGAAATAATTGATAATATCAACAAAATCTTCTTTTTGCAGAGTTTCCGCTTCGAGTTTTTCAATCAACTCAATCGACTGATTTCCGTCATCTGTCCTATTTATAAGACAATCTTTTGCTAATTGCTCAAAATTCAAATCTGCCATATTGCTCCTTTTTTGTTGTATTTTATACGGAATACAAACAAAATTCAAGTGTCACAAGAGATTATAAGTTAATTAAATCGTCAAGATTTTTATTTTCTATTGCTTTATCGAGTTCGGACTTAATTTCAAGCGGCGACTTAGAAAACGTAACATTTTCGGGAAGTTTTATATCATCAGCCGTTTTTGCATTGATAAAACCTTCATTTATCGACAAAAATTCACGGTATTGATTTAATATATCCATTGCATTTTCGGGCAATTCAACATTTTTAATGTGAAAATATTTCAAATCCGATTGAAACTTAGGAAGATATTCTATGCAAAAATCGACCATTTCCGTGGGTGCATACTGAGCTTTTTGTTCTTCCGTATAATTCACAAACGGATTTCCCGTAAAAGCTTCTCCCTTGTGCTCATTGACTATATAATAAGCCCAACCGAGGCAACCTCTGTAAAAACCTATGTTGTTGATTAAAGCTTTAAGAATTTTTTTGTAAGCAACTGCAAAATAACGAGCTTTTCTTGCAAATTGGGGCATCTTTGCGATATCGTTTTCAACAACGTAAACATCAAGATACAAATCCGTTGCAAGCTGACCTATTCCGGGGTCAAATTCTACTGTTTTAACATTATCAGTCATTTTAAAATCTCCTATTTTCCTTTAAATTGAGAAAGGAAACGCATATCATTATTGAAGAACAAACGTATGTCATCAATTGCGTATTTCAACATAGCCATACGTTCTACGCCCATTCCAAAGGCAAATCCCGAATATTCTTCGGGGTCAATTCCGACATTTTTAAGGACATTAACGTCCACCATGCCCGCACCCAAAATTTCAAGCCAACCAGAGCCGGAACATACACGGCAACCCTTACCGTTACACATTATGCACTGAACGTCAATTTCGCAGCTCGGTTCGGTAAACGGGAAGAAACTGTTTCTCATTCTTGTCGGTCTTGCACCTTCAAAATAGATTTTAATAAACTCGTTCAAAATACCCTTTAAGTCACCGAAAGTGATGTTTTTATCGATTAAAAGACCTTCAATTTGGTGGAATTGGTTATGTTTTCTTGCACTAACCGATTCACATCTAAATACTCTGCCGGGAGAAATAACTCTGATAGGCGGTTTGTGAGTAAGCATTTCACGAATTTGAGCACCTGATGTTTGGCTTCTCAAAATAACATTATCTTTACCTTCAACGTAATACGTATCTTGCATATCACGTGCTGGGTGGTCTTGCGGGAAATTGAGCATGTCGAAGTTTACATATTCCGTTTCAACTTCGGGTGAATTTTCCGGAAGAACCAAAGAAAAACCCAAACCTTGGAATATATCAACAATTTCATTCATCGCCTTTGTAATCGGATGCATCTTACCTGCGGGCATATAATCGCCGGGGAGAGTGATGTCGATAACTTCCGACTTCAACTTTTCGTTTCTTTCCGCAGTTTTCAAAACTTCTTGCTTATCATTCAAAAGATTTTGCAAATCTTGAGAAATTTTATTTGTTAAAGCTCCGATAATTTTCTTGTCTTCAACCGACAAATCTTTAAGTTGTTTTCTGATATTGTTAAGCTCTGATTTCCTCGACATGTGGTTGTTTTTTACTTCTTCAAGTTCCGCAACCGTTGATGCCTTCTCAATTTCAGATGATATTGTCTGATATAATTGTTCAAGTTTTTCTTTCATAAGAACCTCTGTTTTGTACTTTTATTAAAATTATATGATAAAAACTGACAATGTGCAGAAAATTTGTTATAATTTTTTTATTATGAAGAAAAAAATATTATTAACGGCTTTAGCCATCGGAATTACAGCAGGTTCATTATACGCTGAAACCTGCACAAAAAAAGACTTAAGAACATTATACCTTAATAACAAGGCGATTATTTACGAAATTAACATGCGTACTTTTAATGCCGACGACAAAAACGGAAACGGGATTGTCGAAGTTGAAAAAGGTGAAACGATCGGAAACTTTATCAACGCAATTGACAGGCTTGATGAGTTAAAAAACTACGGTATCAACGCAATTCACGTCATGCCGATTAATCCGACAGGCAAAAAAGATGCAATCGGAACGGTCGGTTCTGTCTATTCAATGACGGAAATTGCGGCAATTGACCAAAATCTTGTCGATAAAAAATCAAAATTATCAGACACCGAACAACTTAAAAAATTTGTAACGGAATGCCATAAAAGAGGAATTAGAGTTATCATCGATATTCCCGCCTGCGGTTCCCGTGATATGTCCGAAAAATATCCCGAAATGTTCGTAAAAGATGAAAACGGAAAAGCAATAATCCCTGTTGATTGGCGTGACGTTCGTCTTTTCAAGACCGTCAACGAGGACGGTTCCTTGAACAAAGTTCTTCTCGATGAACACAAAAAATATGTCGATATGCTTATCGAAGCCGGTGTTGACGGTATTCGTGCCGATGTTGCTCCGATTAAGCCGTATGAATTTTGGAAAGAATTAATTTCTTATACAAGAGCAAAAGACCCCGAATTTATGTTCGTTGCGGAAACAGCAGAGGCATGGGCTCCGCCTGAAGTTCCGTCACCTACCGCGAACTACGTAAAACTTTTAGAAGCGGGATTTGACGGATATTACGGAAACTTACTGGATTTTCAAAACTTTAAAAATGTGGACGATTTTAAATTTGTTTTCAAACACATAAACGAGCTTGCTCAAAAAGGTGAAAAGAAAGCAATTTTAGGATGTTTCGACACGCACGATTTGGAAAGTGCTTACACTGTTTCCCCCGCTTATGCGGAAAGTATTATGTATATGAATGCCACTTTGCCCGTAAATCCGTACTATCTTGACGGTTTTCAAAGCGGTGACAAATATCAGTACCCCTACAACGGCAAAAAAGCTGAAGTAACTTATACAGACAGTGACACTTATTATTCACACAAAAACAAAATTGATATTTTCAATTTTTCACGTCGTCCCGGCGGTGACTTGCCGATTATGCAAAAGAAATTGAAACAGACAATTGATTTTCGCAAAAAATTAGGCGACATTGTAACAAAGGGTGACTTCAATTTCCTCGACGTAAAACAACTAAATCCAAGCAGTGAAAAGATTTATGCCTATGAAAGAACTTTGGGCAACAAAGGCGTGTTGGTAATTGTAAACGGCAACCACCACAAGGCTATGGCAATTGTTAACGTCGGAAAGAAAATCAAATCTAAACAAATTATAACAAAAGACTCTCTTCCGGATTTCAGCAGAGAAGGTCAAGTTATAACGGTTTTAAGACCCGACGAAGCTTTTGTTATGACATATACTTTTGATAAAAAGTGTAACAAATAGCCAAGAGAAAATGTTTGGGATATAATTATCTCAATCGAGTGTAAAAAAGGAAAAACAGATGGCAAAACAAACAGATACAATTCCTATAGAAGTATGTATTTTAACAGTTGATCACGATATCAAAGGAACTGTTTATGTTTCAAAATATACAGATACAAACAGAGAATTAACAGACTTGCTCAACGACCGTGACAAAAGATTTTTGGCGGTTACGAATGCGGAAATTCTCTCAAGAACAACATCTGCTCCTCCGAGAAAATATAATTTCCTTGAAATTCACGTCGATTACATCTTGATGGTTCACCCTTCAAGCCAAGTCGTTTTCAAAGAATCGGGCAAAACTCAAGAAGATATTGCAAGATTTAGAGAATTGCGTAACAAACTTAATCAAACAAAACCGTTTTAATTATGAATGATGTAAAAAAAATTCTATTGGTTAACTTCGGCGGAATTGGCGACGAAATTTTGTTTTTACCTGTAATTAAAAGCGTAAAAGCAAAGTATCCGTCTGCGGAAATTACGCTTTGCCTTGAACCGAGAAGCAAGAGCATCGTCGATTTATGCCCCGACATAAATCACCTGATTTTGGCGGATATTAAATCAAAAAACAAATACCTCGAGCTTTTGAAATTTTATTTTAAAGCACTTTGCGGAAGGTTTGATTTAGTCGTTTCTTCGGGCTCAAATAAAATGATTCCCGTACTGTTGTTTTTTATGGGAATAAAAACCCGTATAGGCTACGATTGCGGCGGTCTTACGACAAAATTACTCACGAAAGCCGTAAAACTTAACAATCAACAATTTGCAGGAAAAATGTATCATTCATTGGTTGCGGAACTCACGGAAGATGAATATCAAAATCCGAGCGT
>CAZOGS010000091.1:0-6758 GCA_964579375.1 uncultured Muribaculaceae bacterium | reverse complement strand
CCAACCGCAAAAGTTCACGTTCTTGTTCTTCTTTTTCCCGTTGTTCCCAAATATACTCTATATCCGCGGTGGGATCGGGGAAGTTAAAACCGTCCTCCAACATTTTTTCCAAAGACACGTGCCGACGGGTTTCTTTACGGTTTACTTTCTTTTCGTATTTCAAAAGTTCTTCGTAAACCTCCGCAACGGAATCGTCCACCTCGATTGTTTCTCTATGTTTATCTACAAATACATACGTTATCGTTCTCATAATTCAATTATAGCATTGTGTCGCATTCGATTTTAATTATATCTTGTCTTATAATATGTAACGGCATAGGCTATTTCCTTTTTTTATAAAAACCTTATACTATCGTGATTCATAGAAAGACTATGCGCCTTAATACCTAAACCTTTGCAGACTCCTTCATATAATAAACACGTTAGTGAATCGTAAATAGGAGTTTGTCTTTGCAATAATCTTTCAAAAATCAATCCACTATGGACGCTTTTTAATCCGTTTGATTTGTTTTCATCGGTAAAGTCCTCGGTTATATTCGCATTATAAGTCAAGGAAAAATTATTATCGTTATATTCGTGAATGATATTTGATAACCAAGGACCGCTATGTCCTTCTCGACAATCAACATTTTTGTATTCAAAGCGACCACAAAATCTATATTTGTTTTTATCAAATAATTTGTCAAAAGTTTCGTTATACAAATCAGGTAAAAGTGAAAGCCACCTTGAACAAATATCATCAATTTTTTGAATAAATTGTTTGCCCTCTAATTGAGTTAGCTCATAATAATTATAATCCCAAACGGTATCTAAATAAGTAATTTGTCGCTCTTGTAATTGCGATGCCATCAAAAAAGCTCGTATATGTTCTGCTTTTACAAAATCCAACATTGTCAATGAAAATCTTGGCATTTCATTGACATTATTAGTTTGACAAAATTTATAAAAATGTTTATCGCATCCATAATTAGTACACCAAAATATAAAATCACAAGATTTTTTACCTCTATTACGAAGACTCGTGCCGATTGCCTTATTTAAAGCAAGTTCTTCCTCGGTTTGAGGGTGATTTAGAATTATGGATTCTATATATTTAAGCACCCAAAAGAATCCCCGATAGACTTTTTGTACCATTATTTTCCCTTTGCTATCCGTAATGGGAAAAATTCGCCCTAATTGTTTGGCAAAAATACTCAATTTTTCGGATATAGCTATACTTGGGAAATAAATAAAAGCGTGTTCATTTTCAAAAAATGATTTTATAATTTTCTCCAATGATTCCTTACTATACTCTAATGGCTTCTTTTTACCCGATAAGTCAAAACTTGTAAAAAAACCTTTGTCGTTATGTCCTTGAAATGTTTGAATACCAGTATCTCTACCACCTTTAATTTGTGGATACAAAGCAAAAACAGCGGTGTTTTCAGGTTTTACAGTTTTTTCTCGTATCGTTATTGAAAATTCGGAAGTAATAGAGTGTCTTAACCCAAAACGCCAAAGATTAGGGAACAACACTTCTTTTATTTTTACAAAATCATTGTTCATATAATTATTGAGATATTCTACCGCGTCTTGTATTTCAGAAATTTCTTCTGGCGTTTTCTCAATAAATAGAGCGTTTCGTTCTTGTGAAATTTTATTAAGCGTTTTTGTGAAATCGTCTATATTAGTTACTTTATCAGTTTCACTAAAACCATAGGAGTGCAGTTCGCCCGATTGTTCAAAATTCAATGACATTAACAACTCATCAGACAAATACAGCCAAAAAATATCTTTTGTGATTATATCTACTACAAAATATATCGCAGGACTTTCAGTTACTTTTTCTTTAACGTAATATAGAAAAGCCGTATCTAACGAATAAACATATTTCCCTTTATTTTTTCCTTGTATATTGGGTTGTAAGTTTTCAACTTTTTTAATTTGTACGATAAATTGTTTTTTAGGGGTTTTATCATCATTTATCAACTCAAAATTTCCGTCGTGGTTAGGAGTACGGTCATTTTCTTTGAAAAAAGTTTTTATCGTCCGCTTTGATTCTAAAAATCCCGATAAAATTCGTACTTCTTCGCTTTCATCAAAAGAAGATGTCGAATGTGTTGCCATTCTTGTATTTCTCATTATTTTCCCCCTGTTAATTTTTGATACATTTTCATAAGTTCGGCGACGCATTCGCTTTCGGTTTTGATTTTGCCCCAAAATCCGTATGCTTGCATTACTGCGCGGTCGTTTGCTTGGTGCGCTTTGCGAAGTTCAGGGGGCATAGTCAATTCGTCATACAAGTCCGCAAGTGAAGAATCGGGATAGAGAGCGCGCGCGTCCAAAATTGCTTGCGCCGTTTGTTCAATTTTTGCCTTTTGTTCTTCAGTTGGCTCGCACCACGGGAAATTGTTATAAACTATATCTTTTGAATATCTATATCGAGTTTCAAGTCGTCCGCATACAGCTCTCATCCAAGCCATATGTACGTTTGAAGTTAAAACACCAAAATCGTATAACGTGGCGTTGGGAATTATGTGAACTGAATCAGATGATATAGTATGGGGATTGATAAAGCCAATGGGTACATATTTTCGCTTTTCTGATGATACACGTGGGATTAATAAGTAATAACTCTTAGGCATATTTTCCACGTGAAAATGTGTAGGCGTATCAGCCAATTTTATAGTACCGCTACTTTTGCTTGATAAGCGAAAATTTTTAACGGCTTCTACGCGTTTTAAACATTCAGGCATTTTGCGCAATTCATTCGGCGGACATTCGCCCAACCATAAACAATAGCGATAATAACGGTTAATAAACTCGTCTGCCCCCAACCAAGGTCTAAACCATTTTTCAGATTGTGGCTCTTTCCTGATAAATTCATTCTTTTCTTCTTCTTTGAATAAATAATATCCGCCGTCAATAGGTTTATTGCCTATACCAATTTGTGGAATATCACAAATTGGGTTGCTTCGGCTTTCAATAAAGATATTCTCTGCATTGAGCAAATAAGCATTAATATTTCCAACAATTTGAGGTCTATCAGACGAATAAATAACTTTTGACCTTGAATTAGGCGCAACGCTAAATCCGATAATAACACAATGTACGTGCGCTTTAATATTCGCCTCGCTATCCCAACGGAACGTGCGATGAGCAAAATCAATATGTACTCCGTTTTCAAAAAGCGGTTTCCAAAGATTTGCAACGCTTTCGCCTTGCGATACGGAATTCGTGGAAACGAGAGCGCAACGAATATTTGTATTCTTGATTAAGTCCGCAGATTTTTTATACCAACAAGCCACATAATCAAGATTGCCTGCGTTTTTCCATTTTGCACCAAAAATTTGCAATAAATCAACTTTTTGTTCGAGGGACATAAGTCTTGCGCCAACAAACGGCGGGTTACCCATTATGTAAGAAAGTTTTTCTTTAGGGCAAACGGTTTCCCAATCAATGCGGAGAGCATTACCTTCGGTAATATTTGCATAGGATTTTAACGGCAAAAAGTTAAGATTCATCTTAACAATTTCTTCCGTTTCTTTCATCATTTGGCTTTCTGCAATCCAAAGCGCCGTTTTTGCAACCGTTACAGCAAAGTCGTTGATTTCTATACCGTAAAATTGCCCGATAGATACTTTTATAACACCATCAAAACCTAAAAGCATTTGCCCTTTGTGGATAATGTCAAGTGCCTCATTTTCCAAACGGCGGAGAGATATATACGTTTCCGTCAAAAAGTTTCCACTACCACAAGCAGGGTCTAAAAAGTTAAGGGTAGATAATTTATTGATAAAGTCTTCTAAACGTTGTTTACGAGTTTTATCTACCTTTAATTCTTTAATTAGGGCAAGTTCTTCTTTGAGTTCGTTTAAGAAAAGCGGGTCTATAACTTTATGGATATTTTCAATCGAGGTATAGTGCATACCACCACTACGACGAGTTTCAGGATTTAACGTGCTTTCAAATACCGCGCCGAAAATAGTCGGGCTAATTTCGCTCCAATCAAAATCTTCACTTGCGTTTTGTAAAAGTAGATTGACAATTTTTTCATTGAAATTAGGAATTTCAATATCTTCATCTGCAAATAAACCACCGTTTACGTAAGGAAATGATGCCAAATCTTCGTCTAAATACGGGTCGCGGTCTTCGATTTTTGTGTCAAGGACTTTGAAAAGGTCAATAATTGCACGGCGAACGTCTTTTACTGCAAAACCTTTTAAGTAGTTATGGAATTTTAAGTGCTCGCCGAAAAGTCCGCTATCTTCCGCATAAAGGCAGAAAACAAGACGAACGCAAAGCATATTAAGGCTTTTAAGAGTATTTTCGTCATCAGGATTTTTGTATTGCTTTAAGATTTCATCATAAAGCACGCCTACAAGTTCGCCCGCCTTAATAGAGATTTCCATTTCTTTGCGGATAAATTCGCTTCCCGTATCGGTAGGAAATTGAAGTCTATAATATTCTTTCGGCAAGTCTTTCAAGTATATAGTTTCAGGCTCGCCCGTAGGCTTTTCCATATCATAGATTAAAAATTCTTGGAAGTTGCAAGTGATTATCCAACGGGGACGTTCTGAATAGGGAAGCTCAGATGAATAGCGTTTTGCTTGTTGGAAAGGCGTAAGGAAAGTGCCGTCTGATTGTTTAATGCCTTTCCTTAAATCTTTGCCCGCACTTTTTTGCTCAATAAGAACGTGCGTGGACGGAATTGTGCCGTCAATAAACTCGTGTTATCGAGTTTTACTTGATTTTCAAACTGAATAAACTGTGCAGGGTGTTCAACGCCCAACACTTCGCCAAGTAGTGAGAGCCAAAATTTTTGACTTTCGCCTTTTTCATAACCTTTATCTTTCCAATATTCGGCAAATGCTTTCGCTGCTGCTTTTCTTTCCGTATCCGTCATATATTTTCACTCCAATGGTATTTCAACATTATTATTCTTCAAAGTTAAGTCCTTGTTTTTCACAAAAAGCATAGAATTTGCCTTGTGATACGATTTGCGGTTCACGATTATCTTTTTCCCAACGGCAAATTGTGGCATAGGATACGCCGAGTTCTTTCGCCAACGCTTCTTGTGTTAGAAGTAATTTCATTCTTGCATATTTTACTTTATCAGCAAATTTCATTTTACACCTCATTCAGAATCCGAGCCGTCGGTAAGTTGCAAGGTTTCTTCTGCTAAAACCTTCATTTGACGGATTGCCGCTTTGTTAAGTTCAATAAGTCGTTCTTGTTGGCTCACGCCTCGTTCAATAAGATAAGCGTTTAAGTTTTCAAGGTTGGAAAGGCACACAAGTTGCGATACTTCGGCATAATCGCGGATATTGCCTTTTTTGTCGGGGTTTTTATCTCGCCACTCTCTTGCCGTCATGCCGAAAAGTGCAACATTCAAAACGTCCGCCTCGCTTGCGTACACAAAAGAAACCTGTTCTTTGGATATTTCAAGGGGGATTATGATATTATCTTTGATTGCGTCGGTATGAATACGGTAATTTATCTTTGCAAGTTCGCGTTTAACCGTCCAACCGAGTAATTTTTGTTCGTCAGCTTTAAGGCGCTGGAACTCTTTTATGATATACAAATTTATTTCGGGCGAAATCCACGAAGCAAACTGCAAAGCAATGTCCTTATGAGCATAAGTTCCTGCGTTATATTTTCCCGCTTTGGAGACAATACCAATCGCATTTACGCCGTCTATCCATTTTTTAGGCGACATAGTAAAGTAGTTGTGTCCCGCCTCAGTTTTAAACTGGTCGAATTCGACCACGTTAAAATTAGGATTGTTTAACTTTTCCCACAAGCCTATGAATTCTATGGTGTCTTTACGTCTAAGCCAATTTTTAACGACGTCGGCAGGCGCGTCGGGATTTTTGTATTTAGCAATATCGGTTAAAGAGAAGTAGTCGTCTTTGTTGATATGAATTTCTTTTTCTAATACTGTAATTTCCTTATTTTTCATCATTTTGCACCTTTGGATTTATTTTACTATATTATAACATATTTTGACAGAATAAGCAAGAAGATAATAATGGGTTCGGTCATTTAATTTTTTATCGAAACGTATTTATATTTGTTTGGCGAAACTAAAATTGGTCGTCCACAAATTGCAGACAACCAATTTTGGCATTATAGTCTAATTATAAATCCAAAGCCGTCCCCGACGGGTAAAATAGTGTTCGGATAATTAACATAAGGTTCACCAAAATTTAGCGGTTTTTTGATAATTCGATTCAAAAACCCGCTTTTTTTATGCCTTGTTTCCCCGATTTTTCTTTAAAAAAGTGTCAAAAAAAGTGTCAAAACCCTTTTTTCGTTAGATTAAACCTAATCTTTTTACCCTCTTTAAGTAAGTATTCGTCGGATAAAGACGTGTAAGAATCCGCTAACACTCCCGAACTATGTCCGACAAATTCTTTCAGTGCCGGTTCCGCAACTCCGCATTCTATGCATTTACTGTAAAACGTCGTTCGTAAATCGTAAACCGTATGATTTAATAAAGAAGTAAATTTGTGAAAACTACACACGTTGCTGACGAAAGTCAACGATGGGGGATGGTTCGTTTTCGGGGACTCGCTTCTTTCGAGTCTCCCGACAAACAGTGGGAGTCCACTGCTTGCCCTACGGGAAATTTGCAAGCAAATTTTCTCCTAATTCGGGTCCCCTTTGACGAAAAGACAAAAACACCGCTGACAAAAGTCAACGGTGTTCTTGTGGTCCGTCTTCGGGGACTCGAACCCCGGACACCCTGATTAAGAGTCAGGTGCTCTACCAACTGA
>CAZOGS010000090.1:0-6808 GCA_964579375.1 uncultured Muribaculaceae bacterium | reverse complement strand
ACAACTTTTTTAACTCTGTCAAAAACTGTACTCATTTTGTTTTCCTCATTTTACTGTTAGATTTATTACTTAGTTTATATGTATATTATACTTGCTAAATCAAACCATGCAAATATATTTACAAAATTTATTATACTTAAACAACAAGCCCGCCGTCAACACCTATTACTTGTCCTGTAATATATGTTCCGTCAACTGCAAGAAACTTCGCTGTTTTCGCAATATCTTCAGGTTCGCCCAAACGTTTTAAAGGAATATGTTCAGCAAATTTTTCAGCATCCAATCCCTTTGTCATGTCTGTATTTATAAAACCGGGGGCAATTGCGTTAACTCTAATATTTCGGGAAGCAAGTTCTTTTGCCAATGATTTTGTCATGCCTATCAACCCTGCTTTTGCCGCAGAATAGTTAGCTTGTCCCGCATTCCCCATAACGCCCACGATACTTGACATGTTTATGATACTGCCCGAACGTTGTTTCATCATCAACTTAACAACCGGCTTCGAAACATTGTACACGCCCGTCAAATTTGTATTAATAACTGCGTTCCAATCTGCTGAATTCATTCTCAAAAACAAATTGTCCCTCGTTATTCCCGCATTATTGACCAAAACATCAATTCTGCCGTATTTTTCAACAACTTTTGCAATTCCTTCGTTAACTTCTTCTTCATTTGCAATATCAAATTTATAAGCAGAAGAATCAGAACCGAGTGCTTTTAACTCTTCTGTCGTTTTGTTTGCTGCTTCTTCATTTCCCGCAAAAACAATTGCAACATCAAAATCCGCTTTCGCAAACTCTATTGCACATGCCTTGCCTATTCCTCTTGAACCGCCCGTTATCAACGCAACTTTCTTTTCGCCCATTTTATTCTCCTTGTTTTAATTCATTTACAGTTTCTTCCAAAGAAGCAACATCGTAAACGTTATAAGTCTTAACTTCCGGATTGATTTTTTTGTTTAATCCTGCCAATACCTTGCCGGCTCCAAGTTCAACAAATGTCGTTATTCCCTCTTCTATCATGCCGTTTATCGTTTCTGTCCAATGAACTGATGATTGAATTTGCAAAGGAACTCTCTTTTTTAACTCCGCTCCGCTCACAATCGGTTTGCCGTCTATATTTTCATAAACAGGTATTTGTGCATCATCAAAATTATAATCTTTCACAAAATCTTCAAATTTTTCTGAAGCGGAAGCCATTAATTTCGAGTGAAAAGCTCCCGATACAGCAAGCGGAATAACCCTTTTTGCCCCTTTCGACTTCAATAATTCAACCGATTTTTCAATTAATTCTTTCTCGCCCGTGATAACTGTTTGTGCGGGAGAATTGTAATTTGCAACAGAAATAACACCATCATTTTGAAGCTCTTTAAGTGCATCAGAAATATCATCAGCTGAAAGTCCGATAACAGCCGCCATCGAACCGCTTGTTGAATTTGCGGCTTCGTTCATCAACTCAGCCCTTTTTCCCGTAACGACTATTGCATCAGCCAAATTTAATACCCCTGCCGTATACAAAGCTCCATACTCACCAAGACTATGCCCCGCCGTAGCAACGGGAACAACATCCAATTCCGACTTCAATGCCTCAAGACACGCTAACGATGTAGCCAAAATCGCAGGCTGAGAATTTTTTGTCATCTTTAACTCTTCGTCAGTACCGCTAAAACATATCTCTGAAATTTTAAATCCTAAAACATCATCAGCAATGTCAAAAACTTTTTTCGCCGAGTCGTATTTTTCATATAAATCTTTGCCCATGCCCGAAACTTGTGAACCTTGTCCGGGAAACAAAAATGCTATTTTCTTCATTATGCAATTACCTTTCTTAATTTAACGATTGCATCCATACAAATCATGCCCGATAATTTTTTCTTATAGAACAAGATAATTCTATTTTAATAAAATTTATTAATTCTCTCAACTCTGTAAATATAATATTTACAACAGAAAACTTGGTGTGAAGAATTTCTTTTTCAGTAACTTTCACACCAAGACTAACTTTTTCCGAAACTATGTCACCTGTTTGATTTTTACTTTTGTCACCTGTTTCAACAGACGATACAACATCCGCTTCAACGCCGTCTGAAGCAATATAACGTGCTCCGAAAAACGTGACAAAAATAAAATTCGGCATCATCGATTTCCGTTTAATTAGCTTTCAATTGTTTCTTTGTAAAAAGCATCGATTTTCTTGTTTAC
Organism: uncultured Muribaculaceae bacterium; assembly: GCA_964579375.1. Taxonomy (GTDB): domain Bacteria; phylum Cyanobacteriota; class Vampirovibrionia; order Gastranaerophilales; family Gastranaerophilaceae; genus RUG841. The sequence goes on along the minus strand of CAZOGS010000090.1, from coordinate 4,607 downwards.
TTCTTTTTCAACAGCTTCTTTTGCAACTCTGATAGCGTTTTTGATTGCATAAGCCGTTGAACGACCGTGACAAATAACCGTTATACCCTTTACACCGAGTAACAACTGTCCGCCAAATTCTTCGTAGTTAATACGTTTATAAATTTTCTTCATAAACGGTTTAGCCAAAGCTCCGATTACAGCAGAAACAATATTACCCATAAATTGTTCTTTTATCATAAAGAACAACATGGACGAAGCACCCTCAATTGTTTTCAAAGCAACGTTTCCGACAAAACCGTCACAAACAATTACATCGCAATTTCCGAGGAACACTTCCTTACCTTCAACGTTTCCGACAAAGTTTAATTGTTCTTTTCTTTGTTCGAACATTTGGTAAGCTTCGTTAACAAGTTCGTTACCTTTTCCTCTTTCTTCACCGATATTCAAAATACCGACTCGAGGATTTTCTATTCCTAAAATAGTTTTGGAATAAATTGAACCCATAATACCGAATTGGAACAACATTTCAGGGGTCGAACTTGCGTTCGCACCGCCGTCAATGATAACTACAGGCTTTTTCATTGAGGGCAATGCCAAGCAAATAGCAGGTCTTTCAATTCCCGGCAATCTGCCTAAACCGAAAAGACTTGATGCCATTGCCGCACCTGTTGAACCTGCAGCAACCACGGCATCAGAGCTACCCGATGCTACAGCCTTCACGGCAAGAACAATTGACGAATTTTTCTTACGTCTTATTGCTTGCCCCGGTGCTTCACCCATCTCAATAGTTTCGCTTGCGTGCGTAACTTTGATATCAAGTTTTTCGGGATTAACTTTAATTCTTCTCGGCTTGAACATGCCACTGCCCGTATAGACAATACCTTCTTGCTTTATTCTGTCAAGCTCAGATAGAATTTTATCTTCTCTTCCGACTAATTCAATCGGAACGTTGTACTCGTAAGCACCCCAAACGGCACCTTCAACAATCGCTCTGGGAGCGTAATCGCCACCCATTGCATCTACTGCTATTCTTGTCATTCTTCCTCAAATTCTGTTAAATATTTACTATTCTTCCGTATTTGCTGCTGCAACAGCCTTCTTGCTTGCAACTTGACCTTTGTATTGTCCGCATTCCGGGCATACTGTATGAGTCGGAATTGTTGCTCCGCAATTTGAGCATGTAGTTACCGCAGGAATAGTTGCTTTCCAGTTTGCTCTTCTGTGACCTTGTGCTGATGCACCTGTTCTCTTCTTAGGAACTGCCATTTTAATTTTCCTTTTCTGTTTTTATTGTCTTAAATACTTCTAATCTCGGGTCTTGAATTTCTGTCTTAATATATTTATTGATTTCTTCATCGCCCATACAATTTATATCACAAACAAGTTTATTTGGTACAGATAATATTAAGGATTGATACATTAAGTCTGTTAAATCAATCTCTCCCGCACCATTTAAGTCGATTGCAAAAAAGTTATCTTTAATTTCCGTTTCTTCCTTGTATTCTTCGTATAACGTGCTTTCCGCATAGGTTTCATCCACCTCGGAATATGCTTTATATACAAAATTTTTAAGGCAATTATCGCAAATTGAATTGATTTTTGCTTCTACATATCCCTTAACATTTACGAAACCGCCGCCAAGTCTTTTTACAACAAAATGTGCTTTTGCCGGCTCTGCTAAGTCTATGCCTTCGGGAGCATCTTCAAAATCAAAAGTTAAAAAATCATCCTTAGACTGTTCTAATTCTTCAATAGTTACTTTCATAATACATATATATTATTTTTTATATAACGGCTTTGTCAACAATATTAATTTTTTGCAAAAAAAAAGATAACTTATGAAAGTTATCTTTTAATCTTAAAATCAGTTTACATACCTGCGTATTTTGGAGTTGAAGCACTGATTGCACTTGCCAACGCATCATTGACACCCTGTTCCTCGGATGCTATTTGTGCAAGTTGCGTCTTGATACAAGCAAGTCTTGAATCCAAATTCTTGTCAATCAGAGTTAAACAATCTTTATACATTTGCAAATACGCAACATTCGGGATTTCACCGCCATTTTGAGGAGTTTTTTCCTCATTCTTTTTCATTGCTTCTTCGGCTTTTTGAATGTTTGCCAAACTGTTAGTAATTTCCGTCTTTCTATGCTGAATAGACATTGTTTCATAATTAAGACGGTTTTTCTTCGCCGTATTTGCTAAACTTCTTGCAAATAAAAGTGCGTATCCCATTGAGTCCTACCTTGTTTCGTTTAACGTTCTGCCTTTTAAAAATACGTGTTCGTTATTCTGTGCTATAAGCTTTTGCATTTGATCAAGTTTATATCTTTGATAATTTACACGATATTTCGCCATTTTCATCTTCTTGCCGATTGTCAAAAAGTCTTTTAACTGAGTAACAATCGTATCACTAAAAGACTTTATCGGGTTATTTCTATCCAAATAAGCCCTTGAGAAATTTAAAAAATTTCTAAATCTTTTAAGTAGAATTATCGTTTTCTGTTTTAAAAACATTTGGCGATTTACCCTTTCTAAAACAATTAACAAAAAATTTTTGCTACACAAAAAAAATTTTATTAATTTCGTAAGGTTGTTAATACTAACCTTAACACCTCACATGTAAGTATTACCCGTTTTTCAAGTTTTTTATTGAACTTACTAACTTATAGTAACATAAGTTTACAAAAAGAAAAAGGGGTGAACAAAAATTGGCAATATTTTGAAACATTCAGCATCATATTTGCCTTATTTCATTTGCAAGGTTTTATAAAATCGAGATTACAACAATTCTTCTTCGACGATATATCTCGGACGTCCTTTAACTTCTCTCAATATTTGACCGACGTACTCACCGACGACACCGATACAAAAGATTTGCAATCCCGCAACGAACATTTGCCAAATTCTGAACGGACCGATATCATTTGTAACTAATTTAATATCAAAAACGACACCGATGAAGAACAAGAAAGCAAAAATCAAACTCAGAAGTGAAATTACCGCTCCGATAAAGAACACTATATCCAAAGGTCTTGAGCTAAAAGATACCATCCCGTTCAAAGCCATTCGAGAAAGTGAATACAGGTTAAATTTTGATTTTCCTATTTCTCTTTTAGTAATGTTGTACTTTATATACTTTGTTTTCAAGCCGATTGTATGAATTAAACCTCTTATAAAAACGTTAACTTCTTTATATTCATCAAGAATTTTCAAAGCTTTCCGGCTAAGCAATCTATACTCGGAATGGTTCGGAGTTAACGGAACATTCAAAACATACATACACTTATAAAAAGCTGAAGAGAATATACTTTTTATGCTAAATTTTTTATGATAAGAATTTCTAATTCCGCAAACGACCTCGTAACCGTCCTTAAAAGCGGAAACAAATTCTTCTATTTTACATACATCTTGTTGCAAGTCGGCATCAATTGAAATTACGGCATCGCATCCGATTTTCTCCGCATAAGAATATCCCGCAAGGATTGCATTTTGATTACCGAAATTACGGGAAAAATTAATTCCTTTTACAGACGGATTTTTTTGATTGGCTTGTTTTATAATGTTCCAAGAATCATCAAAACTTCCGTCATTAACAATCAATAAATAACTTTCCTCTGAAAAAACACCACGAGAAACGCAATCTTTAATCAAATCTTCCATTTTATTAATAGTTTTTTGCAAAATTTCGCACTCGTTATATGCAGGAATTACAATCGCTATTCTCGGAATTAACATTTCAATACCTTTATGCTACAATACACTCAGAGATTATACTACAAATGAAGAAAATTATCACTACGGCAGACGATTTAGGTATAGATAAAGATACAAACTCCGCAATCAATGAATGTTTTAAGAACGGAGTTTTGGCAAGCAGTTGTTTAATGGCAAACGGTGAAGCTTTTGACGATGCGGTTGAAAATGTTATCAAACAAAATCCTAACTTAGAAATAGGTGTTCATCTTGATATTATTGAGTGCAAATCTCTTACTCAAACCGGTAACTCAACATTAACGGACGAAAACGGAAAATTTAACAATTCTTATCTGAAAATGATTTTTAAATCGTTTGATAAAAAATTTTTAAAAGAGGTTGAAGAAGAATTTAATTCACAGGTCAAAAAAATCCTTTCGGTTGGAATAACGCCGATTTATATTAACTCGCACGTGCACACGCACTCAATCCCGAATTTATTTAAAATAGTTTGCAAAGTTGCGGAAAAATATTCAATACCTTGCATAAGAACACAAGTAGAACTTCCTTATTACACCCAAGGATTGCAAAGGCATACAACAATCAGATATTTTTTGAACATAATCAAAAATATTTTGCTTAACTTTTTCACTTTCATAAACAAAATCGAGCTAAAAAAACACAATCTTTTCACAAATGATTATTTTTTAGGTGTTTTATATACAGGACAAATGGACGAAGAAACAATAATGGCAGGCATTGAACGTTTGCCCGAAAACTCGGTTGCGGAAGTAATTTGTCATCCGTCCGTAAACCCCGAAAAACCTCGTCATTACAAAGAATATAAAGGCTTAACAAGCACAGAAATAAAGAAATTCTTCCTCGAAAAAAAAGCATACATAATAAATTGGAAGAAAGAAGAAAAAGAA
>CAZOGS010000089.1:0-6876 GCA_964579375.1 uncultured Muribaculaceae bacterium | reverse complement strand
CGTTTATCCGAAACAATTAACGTAAAAATGATTTATTACACAAAGACAAAAACAGGCTTGAAAATTGAAGTTGAAGATTAATCTTCGTAACGGCACTCTATACGATTTTCGGAAATTTTTTGAATTTCGGAAATTTTGTTGATGAAAATTTCCTGTTCTTGTTTCGTTTTTACCAAAAAATTGTGATTTTTGTTTTCGTAACATTTTTCTTTTTTTTCGTCCGAAAGTGAAGAAATGAAAGCATTATGGGCATTTATTCTTTTTTCGATGATTTCATTTAATTTTTCCCGTGATTGAAAGAGGTTGTCAAGTGCGGAATTGCAAATTTCTTTTTCGATATCAACCCCGACAGAGTTTCTCTTTGCACAAATACAGGCAAGATTGGTTAGTCCGAAACCGCAAAACGGGTCTAAAACAACATCATCCTCGACAGAATACATATTCACAAGCCTGTACGGGATTTCAAACGGAAAAGATGCATTCCGTTTTCTTGCACTAATCGGGGTTTCGATGACTTGCGAAGTTCCTTTTATTTCCCACAAATCAGAAAACCAAACATTTCTTTCTTCCCAAAAATATGCACTTTTTCTTCGTTTAAGTTTTGATTGTGTGTCAAATGTGCGTTTTGAACCTTTTCGGAAAATCAAAATGTATTCGTGTTCGTACGTTACATAAGCTCCTGCGGGGTACATGCCCGAACCCATAAATTTATTCGGTGAATTAGACTGTTTTCGCCAAAGAATATCGGGCAGAACGCTGTAGCCTTTTTTTTGAAAAAATTCGATAATTTTTGTATGGTTTGAATACATTGAAAAATTGCTGTCGATTGTTCTTGTTGCATCGCCGATGTTGATGCAGACAAAACCGTTGTCTTTCAAGACTCTGTCACACTCTTCCCATGTTTTGTTCAAAATGTCGTGCATCTTTTCAAAAGCAATTTGTCCTTGAAAATTTAACAAATCATCTTTGATGCTCGGGTTTATTTTTGCAAACAAATCATCCCACATTTCAATCATCGGATAAGGCGGAGATGTGACAACCAAATCAACGGATTTATCGCCAATTTCGGGCAAAAATCCGCTGTTTGTGTTCAAAATTATCGTTTCTGTCTTTTTCATGAAAATGATATTATCATAGATTTTTTTGAAAGTCTAGACGGTGAACAAATTTTTACAAATTTTTGATGATTTCGTCTGTAAATTCGGTAGTTGTTGCACTTCCGCCTAAATCCGCCGTTAAAACTTTTCCCTCTTTCAGAGTTTTTAACAAAGCTTTTTCAATTTTTTCAGCAACATCACGTTCGTCAATATATTTCAGCATTTCAACCGCAGAAAGCAACAGTGCCGACGGATTTGCCTTATTTTGACCTTTGATGTCGGGTGCAGAGCCGTGAACCGGTTCAAAAACAGCTAATTCAAGACCGATGTTTGCACCTCTTGCAAGTCCTAAACCGCCCGTCAATCCTGACGTTAAGTCTGAAACGATGTCACCGTATAAGTTTGGCAAAACCAAAACATCAAATTTGTCGGGATGTTGAACAAGCTGCATACAAAGGTTATCAACCAAAATTTCTTTGTATTCGATGTTCGGATATTTTTCGGCAATTTTTCGGCAACATTCCAAAAATAATCCGTCCGAAAATTTCATAATGTTTGCCTTGGAAACGGCATGAACAGTCTTTCTTCCGTTGTCGACGGCATATTTAAACGCAAATTCGGCAATTCTTTCGGAAGCCTTTCTCGTAATGATTTTAATACTTTCCGCCGTGTCATCATCGACCATTCGCTCAATACCTGCATACAAATCTTCCGTGTTTTCACGAACAACAACCAAATCTACATTATCAAACGGTGTTTTAATACCCTCAAAATTCTTACAGGGTCTTAAATTTGCATATAAATCAAGCTCTTTTCGAAGTTGCACATTCACGCTTCGAAACCCTTTTCCGATAGGTGTTGTTACGGGGGCTTTTAAGGCGATTTTGTTCTTTTTTATTGAGTCAATAACTCTTTGGGGCAAAGGTGTTCCCTCTTTTTCCGCAACATCCGCCCCTGCCGTTTGGATGTCCCAATTGATTTCAAGACCTGTAGCGGCAATAATTTTGACAACTGCATCGCTGATTTCGGGTCCAATTCCGTCACCGTTTATTAAAGTTATTGTTCTCATTTTTTCTTCCTTATCTTATAAATTGTAAAAATTCGTTTAGTGCTTGCTTTGCAAAGGCGATTTTCATAATCCGCCTATATAGCTCTTTTGGTTGTTGGATTTTGACGATTTTGACATCAACTCTGCTTCCGAGTCCGAGATACATCAGTCCGACCGGTTTTTCGTCCGTTCCTCCCGTAGGACCCGCAATTCCCGTTGTCGCAATCGCAAAATCGCAATCGGTATTTTTGAGCAAACCTTCAACCATTTCTTTTGCGGTTTCGGGGCTTACTGCTCCGTGTTTTTCGAGTGTTTCTTCGGAAACACCTAAATATTTTGTTTTAGCTTCGTTCGCATAAGTTACAAAATTTTCCGTAATATATTCCGAACTGCCCGAAACATCCGTTAACAAAGAGCTTACCAAACCGCCTGTGCAGGATTCTGCGACCGCAACGGTTTTTCCTTTTTCACGCAACAACTTCCCGATTGTGTTTTCGGGAAGATAGTTGCCTGATAAAATTTCCAAAATTTTAAAAATACTGTTTAAAAATCTAATCATTAGTGTGTCGGAACGTCTACTCCCTGCAGGAACATCAAGTTAATGGTTTCTCCTTGATTTAAGGTCATTTCATTACCCTTTTTGAATACGTCGACAACTTGGTCGCCGATAAGGTACAAACCTGATGTCGGAACGGAAAGAAGTGAGCTGAGGGGAGTCAAAACGTATTTAGGCCAACCGTTCCAAGCTTGTTCGCCTGTGTTGATGCCCCATTGAGTCATATTTGTAATGATTTTTTTAGCGTTTTGAACATTTTGTTTGCTTGCCGTTTTGTAATTTCCTCCGAGCCCTAATCCGCCGTCAGTCGTTAAAATATCGGTTGAATGAATTGCCAACGCAACGGGGATTTGGTCGCCCATCGGGCTTACGAGGTGGTCAAATTTAACATAAATTGCGGCATCTTTCGAAAGCATTTTCTTAGGTGCAACTGCTCTGACGGAACCTCTGATGATGGTGCCTTTCGGCAAAATCATTTTATCACCCGCCACAATATCCGCTACCGTTGTGACGTTAAAACTATCGTAAACTTCCGATTTTGCGGTATCAAGTCCGTCAACCGTTTTAACGGCAATTACCGTGCCTGCGGGAATGTGTTCGCTGCTGACATCGGCTTTTAACGGTGCTGCCGTTACGGATAAGCCACTCATTACAGCTATTGTAAGTAAAGTTTGAAATAATTTTTTCATTGTTTTTCTCCGTTAATTATAACTCTGAAACAGACGTTTTGCCGAATTTTGCCGACAAATCGTCGATATGATGAAGAACATATACGTATGACTCAAGATTTTTTTCATTTAAGTCAATCATTGAGCCCCAATCTGCCCTGCCGTGGTGTGCCGCAATCATTTTGGCGATTCTCGGAAAACCTTTGACCATGCAGTTTGTAAAACCCCATTGCGAGTGGGAAATCCAAACCGGATAGAAGTCTTCCGCATAATCGATTATGCCCGACTCTTTGTTCAATGTGTATTCAAAAATTTTTCCGAAATCGTGAATGATACTTGCCGCAACAACTTCATCCCGTTCTAATTTTTGAGGAAACATATCAACAATTTTATCGGCAATTTTCATACACTCGTAAGAATGTTCGAGCAATCCGCCGAGATAGTTGTGGTGCATAAGTTTTGCCGCAGGCATTGTTTTAAATTCCTCTGCGTGTTCGCTCAATAAGTCCGCAATGAATGTTCTTAATTTTTCGTCCTTAAAATTGGCAACCCGTTCGCAAATTTCGTTGAACATTTCGGTCTGTTCTTGTTCGTCAAGTCCGAATTTTGCCTCCTCAACAACGTCAATATCGGTAACTAAGCAATTGTTGTATTTTTCGTTGTATGTTGCGTGAATAAGTTTTATTTTGTTTCCGCAGCGGAACATCCAATCTTCGTGCCGTTTTAGGGTTTCTTCCCACATGATGCAATTCAGTGTTGTTCCGTCATCTGTATTTTTTGCCAAAAGTTTGCCCATTTTTGAACCGGCTTTTGTATCACCGATTGAAAATGTAACAACTTCATATATTGCGTTTAAATCAGGCATTTTACCTCTCCGTTTTCTTTGAGATTATAACATTTTAGAGAGATTTAGGGCAAAAAAATAAATTATTCCATGATATCGCCGATTTTCAAGGAGATTGAGATATAAAGTTTTGTAAACAATCGTGAATTTCCATATAATTTTACGCCCGAAAATTTGATAATTTTCTTGTCGCCCGCAACGACACAAAAATAATTTTTGCCTTTTTCGACTAATTTTCCTTGTCGTTCGCAAGTTTCTCCCATAATTTCGCAATGGTCAAAAGTAAAAAATCGATTTTTGTGAGCGATATAGCATTTTGACCACGGTAAAAAAGCTCTAATCCTTCTTTCGATTGACTCTGCGGTGTGTTCAAAGTTTAAAAGAACATCTTTTTCGGTAATTTGCGGTTGATAAGTTGCCAAATCTTCCCGTTGGTTGACGGGCAAAATCATTTCGTTATCCATTTGCAATAAAAGTTTACCGACTTCCTGTCCCGCAACTTGGCAACATCTTGTTTTTAAACTTCCGCCCGTATCATCGGGGTTAATTTTGACTTCCGTTTGCTGCAAAATCGCTCCGGTATCGTAATTTTCATCCATTAAATGAAAAGTTACGCCCGTCTTTTTTTCATCGTTTAAAATAACCTGTGCGTAAGAATTGGGACCTCGATATTTCGGTAATAACGAAGGGTGACAGTTAATGGTTCCTATTTTGGGAACATTTATCGTTTCTTTTTTGAATTTTTCGCCCCACGAACCGACAAAAACAATGTCGGCGTTAAGCTTTATCAGTTCTCTTCGAAAAGCTTCGCTGTTTACGCTTCTTGCCTTAATTTCATAAAGTTTGTAACCGTCAAGAAATGACTTATCCTTGCTCGGAACAATGCAATCTTTTATTTTTAAAATCCACGAATTGTACTTAACTTTGTCATAACGAAAAACTCCGACAGGCTTGTAACCCGCAGAAATACAACCTTTGATTAATTGGGCAAACATTTCGTCATATCCGACTATAACAATTTTGGGCATCGAGGTTTAATTTTCCTTAATATTATTGTTTTTACTTGCATAATATTTGTTTTGAGTTTAGAATATAACTTGATTATATCAAAATACGAGAAAAAAGAAAAATTCTTTTTTCAACACCGACTTCAAATCGGAAAAACTGATATAATGAGAAATACGGCACTTTGCGTATTTTAATTTTTCAAAAAAAGTATTACAATACACAAAGAGAGTCAGAAAAGCAGGAAATCAAGTTTGGAAAACGGTTTTACGGGTTTAAACAGTTCAAGACAGTCATCAGTTGCGTTAGAGAGAATTAACGATGTTGCTTCTCATATGTTTTCGCAATACACCGATTACAGAAATGCCGGTGCGAATGCTGATGTCATTCTTGAGGAAATTTATCAAAATATGAAATCCGTTTCCGAATATTTCAAACAAACTTTTTCGGCACGAGGTGTTTCGGTCGAAAACATCAGATGCGAAAGAGATTCTTCAACTCAATCCATTGTCCTTTCTGTGTTGTGGCAAAAAATCGGATTTACTCTTGCAACTAACACAAAACCTTTGTACATCGCTCAACGAGGCGGAAAAAGAATGCTTTGTTACAGAATTGTTGCGATAAAAGGTGATTGCAGTAAAATTATCAAAAATAATCCCGAAGATTATATTGATAAGCTGTTGGAAGATGAAGTTGCTTCTTTGTATATTCCGGCAAGTAAAAGTGACGCTTGCGAAATGAGAGTTCGATTCTTGTCGAACGATATTTATACTCTCAGCCATCAACAAGCGGCGAAAGAATTTTTCTTAAAGGTTGTTGAGTACATTTGCGGCGGCGGTACAAAGCATCCGGAAAAGGAATTTTCTTCACTGATTTATTAGTCAATTCGGACGATTTTAATAATTTCAGGTTTCAACTAAGATTTGTGATATGAAACAAATAGAGAATGTACGAAATTTTTGCATAATTGCCCATATCGACCACGGTAAATCGACCTTGGCGGATCGTTTGTTGGAAAAAACGGGAACGATTGCCAAACGTGATATGCAAGATCAGCTTCTCGATACAATGGATATTGAACGTGAACGAGGAATTACGATTAAGCTTAATGCGGCAAGAATGAATTATACCGCAAGTGATGGCAGAGATTATGTTTTGAACCTCATTGACACCCCCGGTCACGTCGATTTTTCGTATGAAGTTTCCCGTTCGCTCGCAGCTTGCGAAGGTGCCCTGTTAATTGTTGACGCAACTCAGGGTGTAGAGGCTCAAACCCTTGCAAATGTTTATCTTGCAATGGAACAAGACCTCGAAATTATCCCTGTAATTAATAAAATTGACCTTCCGTCAGCGGATGTGGAAGGTGTCCGTGCGGAAATTGAAGAAATTTTGGGTATTGACGGCTCAATGGCAATCCCTGTCAGTGCAAAAGACGGTACGGGTGTTGAAGATGTCTTGGAAGCTATTGTCAGATATGTTCCCGCTCCCGAAGATACGTCCGATAAACCCTTGAGAGCATTAATTTTTGACAGTGCGTACGACCAATATTTAGGTACGGTTTGTTATTTTAAAGTCGTTGACGGTTCAATCAAAAACGGTGATAAAGTCCGCTTTATGGCTACAAACAAGGAATTTGAAATTGTTGAATTGGGCTACTT
>CAZOGS010000088.1:2500-6936 GCA_964579375.1 uncultured Muribaculaceae bacterium | reverse complement strand
GGACTCGAACCTACAACCCTTCGGTTAACAGCCGAATGCTCTGCCATTGAGCTATCGAGGAATGCTCACAAATATATTATAAACATGAAAAAAATAAAATGCAATTACTTTTTTTCAAAATTTATAAAATTCTTAAAATTTTTTTAAAAATTAAAAGTTTTAATCAAATTTTATATTATAATATTTAAGTCAGAAAGTTGGAGAAATCTATGTTATTGGGAGTAAATATTGACCATATCGCAACCGTCAGAAACGCAAGAGGCGGAACTGAGCCTGATGTGTACACTGCCGCCTTGTGGGCTTCAAAGTGCGGGGTACACGATATCACAATGCACTTGCGTGAAGACAGACGTCACATAAAGGAAGAAGATGTTATAAAAGTTTGCGGGATTAAAGATTTAAAAGTTACTCTTGAAATGGCGGCAACAGAAGAAATGCAAAGTTTTGCACTGAAAATAAAACCTTATGCATGCTGTATCGTTCCCGAGAAAAAACAGGAAATTACAACTGAAAGCGGTTTTGATGTTGCGGGAGAAAAAATCCCGATGATGGCAGATAACGTTATGCCCCAATGTCAAAAAGAATATATCAAAAAATTTATTAAACCCTTATCTGACAACGGAATTGTTGTAAGCTTGTTCCTCGACCCCGACAAAAAACAAATTGAGGCAGTTTTTGAAACAGGAGTTAAACAAATAGAGCTTAATGCAACATATTATGCAAGGGCATACGGAAAACCCGAAGAAGAAAAAGAGTTTCAAAAACTCAAAACCGCAACCGAATACGCAAAATCACTCGGTCTTACAGTTAATGCCGGTCATGGTTTAACTTATCAAAATGTTCAAAGAATGCACGAAATAAAAGGTCTGAATGAACTCGATATAGGACATTCCATTATAGCTCGGGCAATATTTACGGGACTTGAACCGGCAATCATTGAAATGAAACGTTTAATCTTGTAATATATCTTTTTGTGATATTATTATTGTATAAATTTAAAGGAGAAAACATTAATGAACAGAATTTCAAATTTTAGACATGCTATGACTCACAGAAATGCTATTAAAATCATTTCAGGTATTGATAATTTTGATATGGAAAAAGTAAGAAACGTTGTTACAGCTGCAACTCAAGGCGGTGCACACGCAGTTGATATTTGCTGTGACAAAGAAATTTTTGATATGGTTCACTCCATGACAGAACTTCCGATTTTCGTTTCTTCAATCAATCCTTCAGAATTAGTTATGGCTGCTGAATGGGGTGCTGATGCAATCGAACTCGGTAACTATGATGCTCTTACAAAATCAGGCAGAAAAGTTACAGCTGACGAAGTTTGGAATTGGGCAAGAGAAACAAGATCAATGTTGAACAACAAAGAAGTATTCTTCTGTGTTACAATTCCCGGTCACATCTCAATGAACGAACAAATTGAATTGGCTCACAAATTGGAAACTCTTCACATTGATTTAATTCAAACTGAAGGTTCTTTGGTTCACGAACACTCATCAAACGGAGCGTTGGGCTTGATGGAAACAGCAATGACTTCAATGGCTAACACAATGGAAATTTCTTCAAACACAGAAATCCCCGTTATGACTGCAAGCGGTATTTCAGTAAAAACTGCTTCAATGGCATTTGCATCAGGTGCATCTGCAGTTGGTGTAGGTTCAGCCGTTAACAAATGTGATTCTTTAATTTCTATGATAGCTACAGTTAGAAGCCTCGTTGAAGCTACTTCTATGTGGTCTTTCAAATCATCTGAAATTCACGAAGAAATTCACGCATAGTTTAAATTTTGGGACACGTAGTATTTGCGTGTCCCTTTTTTACTTTTATGACAACAATTATTGATAATAAATCGGACATCAAATTTAAATTAATGACCTTATCGGATTTGGTCATTTCGCTTGATAGGCTTACCCGTTTTAAAAATCCGGAAATTAAATACAGACGTGTTTTTTATGACATAATTCTTCGACATTTAATTGTTCCGTCGGTTTCAAAGCACAAACTTGATGAATTGCCGTCATCATTTTTGGTAAAAATTGTGCAAGAAATTTGGAACACCTCTATCGAAAAGCTTTTCGGCAATATTAACACACAAGAATTAATAAAATTAGCGGATTTAGACCATCAGCAATACAATGTTACCGACGAATATACCCTCGATTTAATGCGTACCAATTTAATTTTTTATCCAATATTGCAAAATATTCAAGATGAGAATATTCCTAAAAATTTAGAATATATAAAGTTATTAATCGAAAATATCCATGAAAAAGCTGATTTCACAAAAGTTTCCGAAAATATCAGAAAAAAATACAAAACGTTGTTCCCTATAAAAAAATTAATTTTGACTGAAGGCATAACTGAGGAAATTTTGTTACCGAAATTTGCACAAGTTTTCGGATATGATTTTGAAGAAAATGGTGTTTATATTCTTGCAACAGGCGGAAAAAGCAAAGTTTTAAGTTTATATGCCGAATTAAAGTACATTTTAAAAATTCCGATGTTTGTATTTCTTGATAACGATGCCGAACCTGTATACAAAGATGTCACTTCGGTTTTAAGAACTCAAGACAGGGCATATTTAATAAAAGCGGGCGAATTTGAGGATATTTTGTCAAAAGATCTCATTCAAAAAGCTTTTTCGGAAATGAATTATGATGTTTCTCCCGCAACAAAGGAAGAACTTTTGTCAGAAGGCGGCACTTGTGAAGCCTTGGAATTATTATGGAAATCAAGAGGTCTCGGCGAATTCAGAAAAGCACACCTCGCAAAGGCTGTACACGATTGTCTTTCCGATAAATCTTTCATCACGGATGAAATTAACACGATTTTAGATTTAATTATAAATTTATAAAAAATACCGACCCTAAAGTCGGCATTTTTTTAATTTTTGAGTTTTAACTTTTCAACTTTTCAGTAAACTGTGAAAATTTAGGTTGTCCTTTTTGAACGTTTCCGTTTTCGTCAACTTTTTCTAAAATGACAAAGCCGTTTGCAGGAATATTCAAGTTTACTCCGCCATTATTTGCACAGTAAGTACCGTCATTTTGGTAAGAACCGTTACCGCCAAATTCTTTATCGTTAGAGTTGATTGTTTCTTTCCAATTTCCGCCGTTATTTAAAACAGCCATAGGATTGTTCAAACCGTAATTTTCGAGAGGTCTGTCGCCGAAATTATAAAGAGCTACAACTTCATTACCTTGAAGGTCAAATCTCTTAATAGCCATAACTTTATTTTGTTCATCAACGAGAGGAGTCATCGCTTCAAGATATTCCATTCCTTGAACGTCTTGAAGTGCAGGGTTTCTCTTGACTAAATCAGCCATTGCTTGAGAAAGTTTGTGAATACCTTCAATAGTATGGTTTTCCGGATCGATTTTTGACTTTTCAAACGATTGGTCAAAATTATAACCTTTTTCTCTTTCGATATTCGGCTCATCAACTGCCTGTTCACGAGTAAATCTGAACGGATTAATTTCTCCGTATGCATCACCTTGGAAAATCATTTTTGAGCCCGGAACCATAAATAACAAGCCGATAGCTTCTTTATGCTTATCCTTTGCGTGCTCGATTTCTGCAGACATCTGATCTTTTGAAATTCCGCTCAAACCGTTTTTCTTTGAAATCCTTTCAAACTCGGAGTCCCAATTATCTTTATTAAACTCATGAGCTTCAAACATTTCCATTACGGTATCAACACTTCTGATGTGCTTAGCGGCAGGTGTTTCGCCCGCTCTGTCATCGAGGTGATTTGTTACCTGTAAGTCTTTATGAATGATTTTTGTCATAAGTCTTGAACCGGAATCGTTGCCGATTTCATCATGGCTCATAAAATACTTTGTACCGCCTATGTCTTTGATATTGTTTGCAAGCGTTTGCATCGAAGGATAATATCCCATAACCTCTTTGTCAAGCATTACCGCTTCAACTGCGTGAGAGAAAGCGAAATCCCAATGTTCATTACCGCCAATGTTTTCAAGAGATGCGTTATTTGCTTCCGTTCGTGCAATTGCATCTAAGTGCTTTGCTATATCTCCGTATGGCAATTCTTGTTCAGTCAAGTTTCTTGTTAAGCCGTCCTGCGTTCTGTGGTCTTCCCAATGAATAACCGTGTGAGGGAAGTGGAAACGAACTTCTTGTGCTACTTGTTTCATTGCAAAATTTGAACACATCTCAGGCGTTTGGTCGGCTCTGATAAAGTCAATGTGGTAATTATCTACCCAATTCATAGGCATATTTACGACATAATCACGAACATTTGAACGAACAGATTGATCATTATCTTCAAGGTTAAATCTGTTGCCGCCCCATTTTCCGGGTTGTTCATAAGGTGCTAAGTCAGAAAGATTGTTTCCTGACAATTTTTCACCATTCGTGACACCTGCAGCTTTTGCATCGGGTTCGGACGGGCCTGATTTAAAAATGTG
>CAZOGS010000088.1:0-2400 GCA_964579375.1 uncultured Muribaculaceae bacterium | reverse complement strand
CGTCATTTGTATCAGCATCAATATGCCAATCACCTGCCCATTTATCCTTTAAATGTTCTGCCTTAAATTGCTCATCAGTCAATGATACCGTATCTTTAGGGTCACGAATTTCAACCAAAACCTTTGCTGCTTTGGGTGACCAAACTTTAAAATCAACATTTTGTGAACCGTCATCGTTCGTTTGTTGAACTGTTGCTCCCCAGCTTCTGTGCTCTTCTATTCTTTTACCGAATGAAACCTGAGAAGATGGCATAAAATAAGAACGAATACCGTCCGAAGCCTCTTTGCTTGCTAATTCACGGTTTTCGACATTTTGTGACAATACGTCTTTTTCTTTTAAAATCGGTTTCGTGCTGTTTATGTTATTAAGTTTATTTAAAGATACTGAATCAATTTTCAATTTAAAACACTCCGCAAGGTTATAAATACACATTTTAGAGAAAATCTCTGATTAAAAATTTTTGTTAAATTTTTGCAATTTGTTTCGCAAAATTTACAAACTTTTACATCTGTTGTATGAGTTCGATTTCATTGCCGTCAGGGTCTTTTAGAAAGGCTATTTTTGAATTGATTTCATCAAGTACGAAAGGTTCATATAACCACTCGATATTGAGTTTTTTCATTTCCTCTTCAACTTCTTTTAAATCATTTGCCGCAAAAGCAAAATGACCGAAAGCGTTTCCGTTTTCGTAATTTTCCGTTTTTTCGTCATTATCGGTCAATTCAATTTGAAAATCTCCGCTTTCCTTATTGCCGATATAATAAAGCGTGCTGTCCTCGAGGCGAAGCTTTTTGACAACATCAAATCCCAAAACATTTTTGTAAAATTGAAGAGATTTTTCCAAATTACTAACCCTAATCATTGCGTGCAAAAACTTCATAACAAAACCTCAAATAAATTAACAAAATAATTATAGCAAAAAATTTAAAATTTATGCAATAATAAATTTATGAAAAATATTATAAACAGAGCGATTAAAACCAACCGACTTTCTTTGGATGAGATTGTTGAAATTTTGAAAAATGAAACCTGTAACGAATACTTGTTTCAAGCGGCAAACCACGTAAGAAAGCTCAAAGTCGGCAACGATGTGCATTTGCGGGGATTAATCGAATTTACAAATATTTGCGGACAAAATTGTTTGTATTGCGGAATAAGACGGGATAATCCTCTCGTTGAACGTTATTCAATGACCGCCAATGAAATTTTTGAAACCGCAAAACAAGCCGCAGTTTTGGGCTACAGAACAGTTGTTCTTCAATCGGGAGAAACTCAAACATATTCAATTGATAAACTTTGCGAAATAATCAGAAAAATAAAAACACTCAATGTTGCGATAACGCTTTCTATCGGTGAAAAAAATGAAGAGGAATACCGTGCATTAAAACAAGCGGGTGCAAACAGGTACCTGCTTAGAATTGAAACGACAAGTCCTCGTTTATACAAGTCACTTCATCCTGAAATGAGTTTGACAAAGAGAAAAGCTTGCTTGTATTTTTTGAAAAAAGCAGGTTTTGAACTCGGTACGGGAAACTTAATCGGCTTGCCAAATCAAACAGACGAACAAATTGCTGAAGATTTGCTGTTCTTTCAAGAAATTGATGCGGATATGATAGGGTTAGGTCCTTTTATCCCCAATTCACAAACTCCGCTTAAAGACGAAAAAGGCGGAACTTTTGAAAAAGCTTTAAAAGTTATGGCTTTGGCAAGAATTTTAAACCCCACTGCAAATATTCCCGCAACAACTGCAATGGAAACATTAAACCCGAACGGAAGAATTATCGCACTTCAATCGGGGGCAAATGTCGTTATGCCAAATGTGAACATCCCGTCTTTCCGCACTAAATATCAACTTTATCCCGGTAAAATCGGGCTCGATGACGGTGCCGACAAAACAAGAAAAGATATTGAAGAAAAAATTCTCTCAATCGGCAGAACAATTGCAACAAATAAAGGTTATAGAAAGAAATAACTTCTCAAAATTTTTCCCATAAAGAATAATTGTAAAAAATACAATTATTATATTTTTTTGATATAATAATTGTAAATGAAAACATGACACACTAATAATATTAAGGGGGATTTATGTTTGAAGATTTAGTCGCAAATTACGGAATGCTCATATCGGGTGCTATTCTTGTAATTGCGTACATTTTTATCGCAACGGAAAAAATCCAAAAGTCAGTTGTTGCTCTCGTTGGTGCATCATTGACTATGTTATTGGGTTTATTGCCGTTTCACGGTTATTTCAATCAAGAGGCAGGTGAATATGTAAAAGGTATTTTCGGATACATTTCATTTGATGTTATTTTCTTATTGATTGGGATGATGATTATCGTCAATATTTCAAGTAAAAGCGGTATTTTTAAATGGCTTGCTTTGCAAGTTTTAAAAATGAC
>CAZOGS010000087.1:0-6971 GCA_964579375.1 uncultured Muribaculaceae bacterium | reverse complement strand
TTTATAAGGGATTCAGCAATCGATAAAAATTTCACGCTTCATTTACGCTTCATTTTGAAAAAGCTTTAAAGCCACTCATTTTACCGTATAATACTTTTGGAATTTACTCTTGGGTTTTTCAGGTCTTGTCATTGCAAGACTTCCCGACTCCATCATCGTCCTCAAATATCTTGTGACTACATAATACTCTGAATCTATCTTCAAATATTTTGCAATTTCCGCTCGCGTTCTTGGAACGGCACAAAACTTTTTAATTTGTTCCTCAACAGTTCCGTTGGCTTGCGGCATTATATTACAATCAAATCGTTCAATTTCTTCACGCCTGTCGTTATAAAGTGTTACCTTAAAATTCCCTCTACGGCTTTCAAATACAGGCGGTTTCAGCTTTGCTTCCTCCATTTCTTGAAAAACTGTAGGGATACCCGAAAAACGGTTTTCTGTATTAATCATTACTTCTAAATTTCCTGCAAGGAAAGGATTCCTTGTGTCCGCAGGAATCTTTCCAAGATCATTGATTGTCAATCTACCATAAAGTCCGCCCGGATTTTCAACCTCCAACCGATCTTTATAAAGAATGACACGAATCGGAGAATCTTCTGTATGCACGCTATAATCTCTATGAATAAGCGCATTTAAAACAATTTCCCTTACCGCCTTCAACGGATATTCCGATTTATCATCTCTTACGCCATTATCATTGATTACGGTTGCCGTTCTAATATTTCTTCTAACAAACGCCATTGTCTCTTCTAACATTTGCGGAATTGTTCCTTCAATACGTTTATTGTCAATAAATCGCTCTCCCACACCTCCAAGTTCCCCGAATCTCGTACCCTCTACCACCATTGCAGTTATACTCATTTGCGGGAAAAAAGCCTGCGGATACTCCCCAAGAATCATTATCCCTGCCACGGTCGGTTTCCCCTCCGAAATCATTCCTTGTAGTGAAAGAATTTTTTCAACAGAGTGATTGGCTAAATTATGTTTAGACTTTCTAACTTTCAAGAAATATTCTTCCAATATTTCTTTATCAAAGTCTTCCAAACTAGCGCGTTCTACCACACGAAGCTCGTCTCGGAGCTTCTTTTTATACGCCTCATAACAATAAACCTCATACTCCGTCATTGGTTCATCTGATTCCCCCACGCGAATATAAGAACCTCTTAAACGACCTGCAGCTTTATAAAAGCACGGCTTTACGCTAGTATCAAGCTCCGAAATTTCTGCTGAAACTACTCTTTTCCCCGCGTAATCCGTTACAGTAAAGATAGGCCTGACTATCGGCTCCATTTGCAATGCTTGTTGCGTTACCTTTACCTGTATATCTTGAGCATCATAAACCCCTGTTACCTTATAACCATCTTTCTCATCAATTCCGAAAATAATCGTACCGCCACCATATTGATTAGAAAAACTCGACAATGTATCATAAAGCTTCTCTGGCGTTCCTTTCCATGCTTTCTTTAGTTCTATATGCTGCAATTCACATTTTTTCTCCAATATCTGCTCTATCAGCAAATTCAATTCTTCAGGCAACATAATAAAAGCTCCTTATTGATTTTTCGCAAATATTATAATATTTTTCAAAAGAAATGTCAATGCTTTTTTGAAAAATTTTTCAAAATTTTATCTTTTTTTGCGAAAAATATTAAGAAAAATAGAATCCAATACTCATAGACTTGATAAAAACCAAAACCCACCATTCTATTTCATTAAATCCAAACTTGAAACAAATACAAAAAATTTTGAACGGATTGTTTGAAAAACTCTCCAAACAGTATTTTTTAATCTGCCCCCAACATCAACCATGCCATCAACGGTTTTTTTATTACACCACAAAACAAACATTTTGTCAATCCCAAACCACCCGATTTTTTGCACGACTATGACCATATTACTTACAACGGATATTTTTCTTCAATATCAAAATCCAAACCGTATTTTTTCGCTTTCGACCAACCTTGGAGCATTTCTAAACATTCCGTATACGCCGTCTTCTCGCCGTATTCAAACTGCGTTTCTTTATTGTCTTTATATTCCGACAATTCCTCTATGTACAGCAACAATAGTTTTATCATCTTTTTTAAGATATATTTTGCACTATTCTTCATCATCCTTATATTTCCCTTATCATAATTTTATTGAATTCCTGATTTTAAGATATTGTCATACTCCACCATCCCCTTATAAATTTACACTCACCGATTAAATATTTTTCACCGTCTTGTGCAATCAAATCTATTTCGACTTCTTTTTTCTTCTTGGCGTCCGTTCCCCACCATCTTCCGATGGAAGAAAAAAGAATTGGCAATGCGCCTGACACATTCTCTTTTTCCATAAACTCCTTACAAATGCGTTCGAACACAAGCCCCATATATTGACTGTAATCGGGCTTTATCTTTTTCTCATAAACGATTTTCGCGGCGCCCGTTTCCAACAAAGAACGATTATTGAAAACATATTTATACCAAAAGCGAAACATAAAATCAGAAATTCCGTAGAGCGTCCTTCGCGATGAATCCTTTTCTCCAAAAGGCGTTTCTTTATACAAAATATCCAAATCGCAAAGCGTTTGTATATATTTCAAGCATTTCGCTTGCTCCTCCCCCGTTTTCGTTGCAATCTCGTTGGATTTTGACGCACCGCTCGCAATTGCCTCAATGATTGCATTATAAATCGCAGGTTCTTGTATTTCCTGCCTCAACAACAAGCGCGGTTCTTCGTATAAATATCCCGTATTATTCAAAAATAAATTGCTTATATTTTTTTCAAAACTCTCATTTAGCTGCAATCTACCGAGATATTGCGCCGTACCACCCACTGCACCATAATATTCGCATTTCTGTTCATTAGTGCAATTTGAAACAAACTGCGTGGCTATATCGTATGAGAACGGTTTCAATTTGAGTTGCGCCGTCCTTCTTCCGAATATAGGACTTTTTTCGCCCAAAACTTCTTTTTCCATAAAGCTCATATAACTGCCGCACAGAATTATAAACAGCTTTCCGTATTGTAATTTATGATCAATTAAATGCTGTAAATTCGATAATATTTTTTTATTGCTCTTAGCTAAATACGGAAATTCATCGAATACAAGAACAAGCGGCTTATCTCCTTGTCGCTCGTCAACAAATGCAATAGCATTATCCCAACTCAAAAAAGGGGCCAGCGTAGTTTCTCCGTAATGAGAAAAAATCAATTCAGAAAATTTATCCAAATTCCCTTTTTCGCTATCCTGTTCCGCCGCAAAAAAGATGGCATCCTTATCCTTGCAAAATTCCGAAAGCAACGTTGTCTTCCCTACGCGACGACGACCATATAATATAAACAATTGAAAAATGCCTTGATCATAAAGATTATTCAAATCCGACAATTCTTTTTTTCGACCGATAAACATACTTTTAACCTCAAATTTATTTACTTTTGAGTTAATTATATTGTTTTTGCTGTCGATTGTCAACTGTTTCTCACTAAAAAATAAATATTAAACGCATTTTTTTTACGCCCCGAAAGTTTTCCATCTTTCGGGGCGTATCAAATGCACTCAATATTTTTAGGCTCAATGTCAAATGTTGGGGTGAGGTAAAAAGAAAAAAATTAAAATAAATTCAAAATATTTAGTTTTAAGACGCTAAGACATATAATATTTTCTTCTTTAATCGGTCAAAACGTTGGTATCCGTACGATATTCTTTTTAAAACTTTAATAGAATTATTCGTGCCTTTCGTAAACGCATTCGTGTATCTATGCTGAAACGAATTCAATATCGGTGTTGCCCAATTGTGCATCGCACTCAGACAATCTTTGAATTCGGGAATTTGTAAATCTTCTGCCGCTAATATGAATTTAAGCAACAATTTCCTTGCTTGTCTTTGTTTTTTACTATCCTTAAAATCATAAAACATTTCTTTTAATTGCCAAGCGTTATATAAATCGGTGTCTCTCTCCACCATATTCAAGACGACTAAGCGTTGCTCACTATCTAAATCCGCAAATTTCTTATATAATAAAAATCTATGTCGTTTAAAATATTTTCTCCACCAATCAGATAAAGTCTTTTGCACCTTTTTCCTTACCTTATCCAACGCCCAATGGATCTGTCTTACCCAATGATACCTATCTACGACGACTTTCGCGTTCGGGAATAACCAAGCAATATCTCGGTAGTTTTCCCACATATTCATTACGAATACTCGCACTTTTTTTCGTTCGTCAAGTGAAAAACGACGAAAATAGGCAATTAAATCGCTTTTATTGCGATTTGGCAATATATCTGTTACCTTTCTATCTTTTACGTTCGTTAAGATTACCTGAAACTTTTCTCCGTTAGTGTTCCCTTTAAATTCATCTATTCCGAGAACGGTAGGTAAGCTTGTAGGCGTTGTTATTGCTACATATTCAAAAACTCTGAACACCGAAGCGGAAGATACGCCGAACCGTTTGCCTACGTCTTTAAATGAAATCTTTTCTCTTAAAGCGTTTATTATCGAAGTATATACTCTGCTTGTAAAATGCCTATATTTTGGAAGAAAATCATACTTTTCAAAAAATTGTTTTCCGCATGGTTTGCAAACGTAACGGCGTTTACGTAACGATAAGAAGGTTTCTTTGCCTTGAAAGGGGATATCGCGTATTTTTTGCGTTCTGTAGTCGTGGATATATTTCGTAGTTTGTCCGCAATAAGGACAAATTTGTTCTTTTGCCTGCGTGGAAATATGAATTTCTATTCGATTCGAATTATTTTCTATTTTTTCCACAAAAACGTTTGCAATTCCGAGTAAATTTGTGATAAGATTTTGTTGAAACATAATTAGAAATCCTTTGTATATTTTTTGGATGAATTTATTATAACGGATTTTTTCTTTTTATGTTTCTTTTTTTATGCGTTTTTTTAAAAAACGTTGAGATATTTTTTCCATACCCCAACATTTATTATAGAACCTATTTGTATAATATTATTCCAAGCTCGCTATTGCCGTCTGTATAAAGGATTTTCACATCGCACCTTCGCATACTTCTTCGATTATAAAGCATTGCATTTCAAAATCCTTCATTTTCTTAGAAAAACGTAATCCGACGTTCATCAACACATCTCCTTTGAACGTACCCATGTCTTTAATGAAATAGTATTTGCTCGGATTCAATCCTTTCAACTTGATAAACGGATAAAAATCGCTTCCCTTTGCCAAAATCTTCATTAAAATAAATACGGCATACGTTTTATCCTTTGAGACAATCATCTGCGAGAAATAATTCCCGTCAAAGGGGCTCTGCAATCGATACAAATCCCCTTGTAAAATTAGTTGCTGTACGTCGTTATAAAATGCGATGTGCGCACTGATTTTGAAAAATCCTCTTCCGTTAAAGCGTTTAAATTCAGCTCGTATCCGGTCGAACAAAAGCTCGCCACGTCCATTCGGCTCTGCATAGGCGTCACTCGCCGCGTCTGATGATTAGGACAAATTGAAACGTGTCCGCTCATTGCCGACAACGGATAGCAAAAACTCGTTCCGTATTGAATATATGCGCGCGAAACGGCGTCCGAATTATCGCTCGTCCATATTTGGGGGAAATAATACAGCATTGCAGGATCAAACCTGCCTCCTCCGCCTGCGCACCCCTCAAAAAAGACGTTCGGGAAAGTCGTCGTCAAATACCGCGCCAATTCGTAGACGCCGAGCATATATCGATGCGCCGTTTCTTGTTGCCGCTCTATCGGTAAATAAGGGGAATAAAACTCCGACATTGTTCTATTCATATCCCATTTCACGTAAGAAATATCGTTGGTACGCAAAATATCGCCGATCGTTTTTTTGATATACTCCAAAACTTCCGGATTGGCAAGGTCTAAAATCCATTGATGACGTCCTTTACACGCCTCGATATCGGGCGCCGCTATGTGCCAATCGGGGTGCACTCGGTGCAAATCGCTGTCTTCGCTAATCATTTCGGGCTCGAACCAAAGCCCGAATTTCATTCCGCACGCACGACACTTGTCTATAACCGCCGATAATCCCCTAGGCAATTTATCCGTATTTACAAACCAGTCTCCAAGGCTCGAACAATCGTCGTTGCGTTTCCCGAACCAACCGTCATCCAAAACGAAGGTATCGATTCCCGTTCCCTTCGCCTTTTCAATCAAATCGCATAATATTTCTTCATCGAACTTAAAATAAGTACTCTCCCAATTGTTGAGAACGATCGGACGTTTTTTGTAAACAAAATTCTGATTTATTAGATATTTTCGATACAAATCATGGAATTATTGCGACAAATTATTAAATCCGCAATCGCTATAAGCGAGTACTGCCTCAGGCGTTTCAAACACATTGCCGGCTTCCAAGCGCCAATAAAAATCTTGTTCGTTAATACCGCCGTTTACACGAGTGAAGCCAAGTTCGGTGACCTGCGCTTTAATGGAATGCGAACCTGAATATATTAAATTGAAGCCATACGCTTCCCCCGTATACTCGTCTGCATTTCTATCGCAAAGAGCAAGAAAGGGATTACTTTGATGCGAGGAAGCACCGCGCGTGCTGCTTACCTCATAAATACCGCGAGCAAGGCGATTTCTCTCTATCTCCCTTTCGCGCGTCCAACAGCCTTGCAATGCAATGCTATCAAAATCAACGCGATTGATATCCACGTTAAAACTACTGATTTTCAGCACCGAAACAACGTCCGCGCCCTTATTACGAAGCACGCTACGCCGAGCAGCCACCGAAATATCCGTATAAACCGTATAATACAAATTTCTTTTGCGTTTCATCTAAGTTTTCAACGCCGATAACTTTGCCGTCGTCTTCCACACCGATATAAATCGTACCGTCAAAACTGTTGAGAAAGGCGACAATCTCTTTTGGCAACGTATCACTGTATATTCGTTTTAATTCCGTCGTTTCCGTTTCTTGAAATTTCATAACGCACCTCTTGACACGATTATACCACGAAACAAACGTTTTGTCAATCCT
>CAZOGS010000086.1:0-7042 GCA_964579375.1 uncultured Muribaculaceae bacterium | reverse complement strand
GGCAGGTATGCCCAACCGACAATCTAATACCATCGTAGGTTATATGCACGCTACTTACTACATCCTAATTTTAGAAACATAAAAATAATATTTTTTCATAAAATTTTAGCATCCTTTAAAGTTATAAACAGGTTTCAAATGGTCGATAATATCGGCGGTCGGGGTTATGAGTTCTTTTATTTCATCACCGTTTTTATATGCCATAGGTGATTCATCGAGAGTTCCTCTATGAATACAGCAACTATGAACACCTTTCATACTTTTTTTGTAATTATTCATTGAAAGGGATTCTTTTGCAGTTTTTCTGCTCAAAACACGACCTGCACCGTGCGGACCTGAGTTATTCCAATCGGAATTTCCTTTTCCTGTCGCAAGAAATGTACCGTAAGCCATATTTATCGGTATAATGACCTTTTCATCTTTTATACACTGTATTGCACCTTTTCTGATTATTTTATCTTCTTGATTTATATAGTTATGTGTTGTTTTAATAATGTCTTTGACCTCAAAATCCATTGCGTTTATGATTTCATCCGCCATAACTTTGTGTGATAAGTCGGCATACCAGTCGCAAACTTTTGCATAATACAGATATTCTTCTGCATCTTTTCCGTCAAGCCACGAAAGTTCTTTTAGTTTTCCTTCTCCAAAACAATGTTTTTCTATTGCTTTTTCTTGAAAATATATTGCCATTCTGTTTCCAAAATTTCGAGAGCCCGAATGGATAATTAGATAAAGTCCTGTTTCTCCTTTTTCTAAACTGATAAAATGATTCCCTGCTCCGAGAGTACCGATTTTGTATAATTCAGTGCCTGTATCTTCTTTTAAATAATCGGCAGATGCTTTTTTAACGGCATCTATCATTTCCAAGCCGTAATCATCGACATTTTGAACAAATCTGTGTAATTCTTTTCGTTTTCCCCCTGTTCCGACGGGAATTTTTTCTTTAATAACTTTATCTAATTTTAAAAAATCTCTCGTTTGTTTTCCCTCAATTCTGTACGCAGTCATTGTGCAAGATTGGTCAACACCGATGATATTTGGGATAATTTCACCATTTTTCGGCATTGTTGAAGTAAAACCGATTACGCAACCTTTTCCCGCATGGCAATCAGGCATTATTCTTATTTGACAGCTCTCAAAAATCGGGTGATCAACTACCGATTGTATTTGCTTTATAACATTTTCTTCCGTATTTTTGGCAAAAATTTTTGCCGATGTGTATTTTCCTTCTATTTCAATCATTTTCATCCTTTTTAATTTCGATATTTTACTTTTTAAGTTTCAATTTTCTTGCTGATTGAGCCACTAATTTTTCCGTTATATGAAGCCTTTCTGCCGTCTTTTTTCTTGAAAAACCTTCTTCGGCAAAAATCTTTCTAAATTCACTGATTGAAATAGCCGTCCCTTCACATCTGCAATTTGAGGGGATTTTATCCGTGATTTTATAGCCCATATTCTCGATAAACGCTTTAAATTTTCCAAAATCCGTAAATTCTCCGTTTTTATCTGTCCAAACTTTTGATTCGGATTTATAAAAATCGGAAATGTATTTCATTATCATTTTTATATTGCCGGAAAACACAAGTTTGTTTGCTCTGATTAGATATTTCATAAAATATTATCCTATTTGTTCCTTGTAAATTATAAAGCAGGTGTGTATCAAAATAGGATATAGATAACGTGAAAAATAATTGAATTTTATCAAAATTTAAGTGGGCGTTTTGTTGTTGCTGATTTTAAAAGCGAAATTTAGTCTTCGGATTGTTTCTTTAATGTGTTTGAAAGCAAATTTATATATTGCTTTTTCAAGCTTGTCGGAGCAAGGATTTTGACATCTGCACCCCATTTGAACAAGTGCCACATAATTGCATATTCCCCTGAAGCTTTAAATTTTATTGTAACAGAGCCATCCTCGTTTTGTTTAACTTTTTGTGTCGGATGAAAATTATAATTCAAAACTTCATTCGCAATGTTTTTTGAAAAGAGTAGTTTTACGTCGTTTATTTTTCCTTGAAAAACGCCAAAAGATTTGTTTGAATATTTTTCCAGGTCAAAATCACCTTTGTCAAAATTTTCTCTTGTGATTTTTACGTCAGAAAATTTATGGAGCAGATAGCAATATGGTTCGGCTTTTTCGTTTTCAACCGCAATAAGATATATTTTTTCCCCGTAAATTATGCCGTAAGGTGCTAAAGTTTTATTTTTGTCGTTATATTTTGCTGTTATTTTTTTGTTTGTTTTTATCGCTTCACGAACTATTGAAAGAACATTTAAGTCGACATTGAATTTCGGCATTTGCTGAACGGCAAATCCCTCAGTCTGCATAAGCATTTTGATTGCGTTTTCCACTTTTATATTGTATCTTTTTCCGAATACGTGTATGTGTCCGAGCGTTTTTTCAATAAGACTTGCCCTGTCCTTAAAACCTTTCATTTCTTGTTCTTTTTTTATTTTTTCAAGGTTTGCAATTTCTTCAGGCGAAAATTTAATAATTTCAGTCATGTAGCCTGATTTAAAGCCCCAATATTTTCTTTTCGTGCTGTTGTTTTCAATTTCTTCAACTTGCGGAATTATAAGTTTTATGCACTCTAACCACCGTTCGGCAGTACTTCTTGAAACACCGTATTCTTCCATAATATCGTTTATGCAAACACCACGAATTCTCTCTTGCATTTTTGTAAGTATTTCCAAAATATCTGCTTCTCTTGAATTTCTCGGTTTATTTTCCGCCATAAATAACTCCTTTTTATAGGTGAATTATATCATATAAGGCTGTATGGTTTTCATTTTTATTAAAAATTTTTCATAAAATATATCAGTCCTGTTTTGAGGTACTTACGTTTTATTCTCTAAACACAAGGGGGTAAAAAATATGTTTGGTGAAGCATTTATTAATTACTATAACAATGACGAAAGAATTTTTGAAGCAGGCTTTATGGGGCTTGATTATGCTGTTTCGGGGATTATACAGCTGAAAACAACCCTTAGACGGTATTTTTATGAAAAACCCATAATGGCAGTATATTATTGTGTATCAACATAAAATTGGTAATATTTACAATATTGAAAAATTATCTATAATAAAAAAAGAATGTTTGGCGTTGGAAATGACTGAAGAAGAAAAATATATAATACAAATTGAAACAGATAAAGATTTTAAAAATAAATTTAATAATTTATTAAATGATAACAATATAAAAGAATTGAATAAAGAAATTAATAAATTTAATCCCTTTAGAATTTTAAGATTAGAAAACTACGAAATAAGACATTCTAATTTTTTAGCTTGGTTATTAAATCCTAATGCTTCTCATTGATTAAATTCGCTTTTCCTTGAAAAAGTTTTAAAACAAACATATGAAGAAGAGAAAAACTTTAATGATGTATCAGTCACAACAGAATTAAGTATTAAAGGCAAAAGAAGAATAGATATTTTTATAAAAAGTGATAATTTTACCATAACAATAGAAAATAAATATGGGAGTTGTGAACATGATGGACAATTAAAGGATTATAAAGAATGTGTAACAAGGAAATATGCAAGCATGAAGAATTATTTCATTTACTTGGATTTGCATAAACCAGAGGATTTTGACAAAATTGACAGTCCTTATTCAGGTTATAAATTTTTATCTTATAAAGATATTAAAGAAATCCTTGATGAAATAGTAAAGGATATAAACAAAATATGAAATAATTGCTGTTAAAAATCTAATCTAAAACACGAATAATTCCCAAATGTAAAACAAAAACATCTTAGGCGAGATAATTAAAAAAGATGAAAATGATATATCTGTAAGTCCACATAGCGACAAAAATAATTATGGTGTTGTAATAAGAAAAAAGGACAAAAAGAAGAAGAAAAAATCAGAGAACATTTAAAAGTTGTTTTCTCCTCTTGTACCCGCAAAATTTCCGAACGAGTTTATGTTATTAAAACGACGGATTTACACTTGACTGATATTATAAAAACACAATAACAAAGGAGTATAAAAAATGACAGAAAAATTAGCGATAAAAAACGACAATTATCAGCCTAAAATTAAAGTTATCGGCGTGGGCGGTTGCGGAATAAACGCAGTAAATACAATGATTAACAGAAAAATTAATCCCTCAGTTAAATCCTATATGCTTTTTTATAGTAAATAATCAAACCGATTACAGAGATAATAATATTCGGCAACCAAGCTGCAAGAATTGGAATAAGAACGCCGGATTCGCCGAACGAAATTGAAAAAGCTCTAATCAAATAGAAAAAGAAAATAATCAAAATGCTAAACAGAAATCCTCTGTTATAACGAACTCGAGGCGGTGTAATTGCCAAAGGAACACCCAAAAGAACCAGTACAACACTTGTTAACGGGAAGGCTGTTTTATCCCAAAGGCTTATTATACTTTCAATTCGGTCTTTTTCGGAAAGAGGTTGACCGTTAATACTTTTTAAATTATTCGTCATAACCATTTTGAACAACTCAAAGAAGTTGTGGGTACTGCCCTGTTCGCCCGACAAAAGAGATTTTTTCATCTCTGAGCCAAAATCAACCGTTGTTTCTTCAAACCAAGAAGTACTTAAATTTTTTCCTTTTGTTGAAATTGTATAAGCCGAAGCATCCTTAAAAAGCCATCCTTTTTCGACTGCCGTACCTTTTTTAGCTTGAACAATCTGTATTATTTCGGGATTGGAAACATCCAAGACGGAAACATTTTTGAACTCACCGTCTTCACAGTTTTCGACGTAAAACATTCTCTTCAACTGTATTCCGTTTTGAAGTTCTTTCAATGTAAAATTCTTTTTACCGTTCGGAACGTGACGCTGCGTTATTGCCCACATTGCAAGGTATCTTGATTGTTGTGTCGTAACCGGAACTATCGTTTCGTTAATAAAAAACGTAAACAGCGTTGCAACGGTTGCAAAAACAAATATAGGTTTTGCAATTCTGTTAATGCTTACCCCGCATGCCCGAAGCACCGTCAATTCCGAAGCAAGACACATTCTGTTAACTGTCATAACCGTAGCAAAAAGCACGCTTATCGGAACGGACATAACGACGATTGCCGGCAAGTTAAGCAAAATCAACATAAATGCGACTTTGACGGGCATTCCGTAATTTGAAATTTGTTTTATCAATGTCGTAAAAGTATCCGATGCAAAAATAATCGAGGTAAATACCAAATTTCCAAAAATGAAAATTTCGGAGATTTGCCTTAACACATACTTATCCAAAATCGACAATTTAAACAGTTTCATGCTTTAATTTTACCTCAAAAAATCAGAATTTAAAATTATTCTTTTAAATCCTCTATTTTTTTACAAAGCTCATTTATTTTCGGTTCAACATCGGCTTTTCCCGACATTATTTCCGCAAGAGCCGTATTTGTCAGTAGAATAATATTTTTCTTATTCTTGCTGTTTTTTACGCCGACGCCGATATTATTAATTTGCTCGGCACTGATTTTTCTTGCGAGTTCTTCCTTCGTTGAAGATTTTTTAAAATAATCATCCGAGAGAGCTTCTTTATTTACAGGCAAAACGGAAGTTAACTTTGCAAGTTCGAGTTGATTTTGTTTATTCGTTAAAAATACTGCAAATTTTACGGCAGATTCTTTATTTTTAGCCTTCAAAGGAATTATCAAATTCATTAAAGAAAAATCGTATTTTCCCGTACTTCCGACGATTTGCGGTGCAAGCTCAGTATTTTCATAGACTGACGGGGCATTTTCTTTGACAATATTTAAGAAATTTGCACCTGCTTGCAAAAACACAATCTGTCCCGCCATATATTTCTCCAAAGCCTCTCTGTGACTTTGAGTAAGACTTTCTTTCGGAATTAAATTATTTTGATACAAGGTTTTATATCGTGCAAAAATATTTTGTGCTTCTTTCGTTTGAAAACCGTCATCAGGCGTAATTCCGTACTTATTTAATATTTTCAAAAATGTATCATTCTCATTACTCGTCGGCATTTCAACAAAATACCCCGTCGATTTTTTTACGCCTTCAGCTAACTCAAACATCTCATCATAAGTCTTCGGAAACTTCTTGACACCTGCTTTTTGAGCTAAATCGCCGTTAACAAATGTAATTGCCGAAGTCAAATAAAAAGGAATTGCAAAAAATTTTCCGTTATAAGAAAGTGACGGATATATCGCCTCCGGATAAGCACTCATCACATCTTTCGGTATTTCATAAAGTGCGTTTTTTTGTGCCGCCATTGCCGAAAAATCGGGTGTTAAATTTATCAAATCAGGCGGATTGTCCGTCAAAAGTGCCGCAAGTGTCCGTTTTTCACCCTCAGAATACGGCACGTCTACCCATTTGATTTTAACATTCGGATTTTCTTTTTCAAATTCTTCTATTATTCCGTTTATATATTTATCAAATGTGCCTAACTGCAAAGTCCAAAAAACGAGCTCGTTTTCTTTCGGCATATTTGCTCTAAAACAGAAGAAAAGAACTGCTATTAAAATGAATATTGTTACCGTTATTATTTTTTTCATATTTTCCGTATTTCATAATGAACAATAATATATTATAATATTATTATAGCAGGGAAATTTATTGATGATTAATTTTAAAAAGTTTCATTTTAATGTATTTTTATTCCTTTTAATCGGGATGTTTATTTTTTGTTCAAGTAACTGTTCTTGTTCAGCGAAAACAAAAAACAAATCCCAAAATAAAAATAACGCAATTACTTATAACGTAAAAACAAGATTTGCCCATTTCTTTATTGTCGATAAAAACGAAAAAGACCCCAAAAGGATTGAATACATTTATTATCTCATAACAGACAACGGCGGCAAAAAATACGGTATAGCCGATAATAACGGAAAATTAATTATCCCTTGTGAATATGACTGTATTTATATGGATAATAATTTTATAATAGTTGAAAAAGACGGCAAAGCAGGAGCTTTTTCAAAATTCGGAAAAACCGTTTTGCCGATTGAATTTGACAAAATTAATTTCAGATTTAAAAACTTTATCGTGACTGTTGCCGATAAACAAAACCTTTATTCACAAGAAGGGCAAAAACAG
>CAZOGS010000085.1:3864-7287 GCA_964579375.1 uncultured Muribaculaceae bacterium | reverse complement strand
CAAACCCTTGCAATGTTTTCACTTTGGACGGTCAGCTTGTATTTAAAAAAGAAAAATCGTTGTTATTGGATATCATTATTGCCTGCAATTTTTATGACAACTGTTTGTTTAACATACATTTTGCAAGACAAAAACAGTTTTGCACTTAATATGGGTACGGCAAAACTCATAGCCTTAATTTTAACAGCTGTTATAACATTATTTTTCTTTTTGAAAAAATATCCAAAAAGAAACAAAATACAAGAGCGTGCATAGTTTTCGGGCATGTGATATAATTATTTCAACAGACAGGGATTTACAACAAATGACAAAGAAAATTAACAAAGTAAACGAGTTGCGTAATTTGGTATTAGCAGGTTCGGACAGAGAGTATGAAAAACAAACCGTGCAGGGAATTTTGCGTTCCATGCTTGAACCGCTGATGGAACAGCCGTCACAAGAAGGCTTAGTTTTGATGAAACTTTCTAATACGGAAGGAATTTCATCCATTCTAAAGCGTCTTGAATTTTCTGATGTCAAAATGTATTGTTATTGCGATAATTTGGTAAATGATAAAATTATCAATGTTGAAAAAGAGCATCTTTGGGATACGACAGAATTTGTATTAATTCTTGCTCCGAGATATTCTTCGGTTCTCGTTTGGGATTGGGATTTGACAAACAACGGAATGACTCAAATTTGCCTCATTTTAAACTCAAGAGAAATTTCGGATATTGCAAATATAATGTTCAATAACTCAACAATTGAATTAAACAGTTATTTAACAACATACGCACCCGATCGTCGTGAACAAAAAACGATGAATATTGCGATTAATAAAATCGTAAATTGTTTAAACAACGTAAATCAAGAAATGGTCTTTTCTCAAGCAGAAAAAGAAAATTATAACGAATCTGAAGATTTGTTGAAGCAATATGAACAAATTTCAGAAAAGGCAAAAATGACAGCACACGAAATTAAAAACCACGTTTCTGTCATTGATTTGTATACAAAAATTCTTGAAAAAAGACTTGAAAATGTTGTACTTGAAGAAGAAAGCCAAAAATCAGTAACAAACAGTATCGAAAGCATAAAACAAGCTGCTTTCACAATTTCTTCATTTATTAGCGAACTCAGAAGTTATTCTTCTCCGATTTTATCGGAAGTAAAACTTTCCTCTGTTGTAAACAGTGTTGTAAGTCTTGCAATGCCGAAAGCAAGAGAAAAAGGTGTATTCCTCGAAAATTATGTGGATGATGAATATCGTGTTCATATTGACGAAACAAAGATGCAAAGCGTTATTTTAAACTTAATCTATAACGCAATAGATGCAATCGATAAGAACGGAAGAGTCACCCTCAAAACAAAAGGAAAAGAAAATAATTATGTAAAATTAGCGGTTTCCGACTCGGGAACAGGTATCGGACAGGATATGTTGCCACATATTTTTGAGGACGGTTTTACAACGAAAATTGACGGAAACGGTCTTGGATTAGGTATTTGCAAAAAACTTATCGAAGAACAATACGGAAAATTAAGACTTGTAAAAACAGATTCTGAAGGTACGGAATTTGAAATTTTAATTCCGACAATATAATTTAGATTTAATGAAAAAAAACACTAAAAAAGCCCCTAAAACAGGGGCTTTTAAGTTAGTATCAGATTTTTTATTCTTCGCCTTCTTCATATTCCTCATTTTGAGAAGGTTGAGGATAAACTTCTTCTTGAGCAATAGCTTCCATTTGAGCTTCACGTCCCGAACGTTGGTTAGCAAGAGCGTTTTGGCAAGCTTGAATATTATTAAGAAACTGACCGATATTAGCAGACATATCATTAAATATCTTAGCGGCATAATCTTCCGCACCTTCTTGAATTACTGCAGCTTTTCTTATAGCTGTAACTTTAATTTCTTCAGCTTCTCTGATTGCATTAGCCTGCAAGTTTTCACAATATTCTTCAACTTGTTGTTTTTGTTTTGAAAGCACTTCTTGAGCACGTTTTGAAATTTCATCACGGCTGACGAGTCGTGCCTGCTCATCACGAGCATCTTGAATCATTCTTTCGGCACGATTTTGTGCTTCACGGATAATTTCGTCCTTGCGAGTCATAATCATTTCCGCTTCTTTAATATCGGCAGGAATACTCGCATTACACTGTTCTATCAAATCTTCCATTTCTGCTTTATTAATTATCGTATATCCAAAAAGTTCATATCCTTTTTGCAAAAGAGCATTTGCCTTGCCGAGTAAACTTTTTAACTGAAGTTGAGCCATTTTTACCCCTTATTAATTTTTTCTTTTAAATATTCTGCAACCGGCGGAGAAACAAATTTAGAGATGTCACCGCCCATCAAAGCAACTTCTTTGACGGTGCTTGATGAAATGAAGTTATACTTTGGCTTTGTAATTAAGAAAACAGTGTTTATTTCGGGAGCGAGAGCGTTATTTGTTTGAGAAAGTTGCATTTCGTATTCAAAATCAGAAACAGCACGCAATCCTCTGATTAAAACATTTGCCCCTTTTTGTTTTGCATAATCGATTGTTAATCCGTCAAAAGAATCAACCTCAACGTTAGTCAACTTATCATATTCACAGGATAAACGAATAAGATGAAGTCTGTCTTCAATAGGCAAAAACGAACGTTTGTTGCTGTTTTTTAATACGGCAATAATAACCTTGTCAAAGATTCCTGCCGCTCTTTTTAAAACATCAAGATGTCCTTTTGTTACCGGATCAAAACTGCCCGGATAAATTGCAATTTCCAAAATTATCCTCATTTCAGCATGCTTACATATTATATTGTAAGCTTTTTTTGAAAATTTTGCAGAATGTTAACATTTATTTATGTTTTGATTATTTTTTTAATTTTTTCTTTTGCAAAAACTTGACCAAAGACAAACCAATAAGCACAGAATTTATTATTCCTGTTATGTTTTCGGCTTTGTTATTTTTTTCTTGTTCAATTTTTTCTTCAAGTATTGCACGAAGTTTTGTATTTAATATTTTTAAGTTTATTTTAAATTCTGTTAAATTTCCCGTAAATTTTGAATTTACAATTTGGTCATTGATAGCTTCGGTTTTTCTGATTTTTTTATCCAAAAATAAAATAAAGTACACACCAAAAACTATTTCAACTATAATTAAAACAAATATTAATTCAATCATTTGATGACCTCTTTCGCAATTTATATTATTATAAAACATAAGAAGAACTTTTTAAATAACTTGAGGATAAAATCAACTCGATTATGGAAAAAATCAGATATATAATTTCATTAATGCTTGCAAAAACCGCCGTAACGGCAATAAAATTTCGGGGAAAATCAAAAGGAACTTCCGCCCCGGGGATGCTTGCAATGAAAATTTGCCCGTCTTTTATTCGTGAAGCGTCAAAAATAAACAGGGAAAAGTCTGTAACCGTAACGGGAACAAACGGAAAGACAAC
>CAZOGS010000085.1:0-3764 GCA_964579375.1 uncultured Muribaculaceae bacterium | reverse complement strand
AAAAACTTTTATGCACACATCGGGCACTATTCTTGTGAATGCGGATATAAACGACCGGTTCCTAAATATCAAGGTTATGTAAAAGTTTTCGACTCATATTCCGAGTTGAAAGTAAAATACGAAGACAAAGAAGAAATTTTTCGCATAAATATGCCGGGGCTTTATAATGTTTACAACGCCCTCGGTGCAATTTCAACGGCTCTTGAGCTTAATGTACCGGCAGATGTAATACGTCACGGACTTTTAACGTATTCATCCGTATTCGGACGTGCAGAATCAACAATTATCAACGGAAAAAGAACCTTAATTCAGTTAATTAAAAATCCCGTAGGAGCAAGTGAAGTTATAAGACAAATTCAAGGTTTTGAAAAATCAAAATTGGTTGTAATTTTAAATGATAATTATGCTGACGGTCGTGATGTTTCTTGGATTTGGGATGCGGATTTTGAAGCACTGAGCAATTACGAACAAAAAATTATCGTATCGGGAACAAGAGCCAACGATGCCGCACTTAGGCTGAAATATGCGGGAATTGACACAAACCTTTTGCAAATCGAAAAAGATATAAAAACCGCAATTGATGTTGCCGCAAACAATACGGCAGAGGATGAAACCCTATTAATTTTACCGACTTATACGGCTCTTTTAAAAATGCAATCAATTTACGGAAACAAAAAATAATACAAAAACCGCCCTGTTATTACAACAAAGGCGGTTTTAAATTTTAATTCTCAGAAAAATTATTCGGCTTTTTCTTGCAAAGCATCATATTTGTGAGCTTTTTCAAAAGCTTCCATTTCTTCAATAGAGCCGTAAACTGCGTGGCAACCGCAATCCACGTGAATAACTTCACCCGTAACACCCGTTGAAAGATCGGAAGCGAGGTAAACACCTGTTTTTCCGATATCTTCGAGAGTAACATTTCTGTGCATAGGAGCTTTCAATACAGCAGCTTTCAACATTTTGTTAAAACCGCCTATTCCGCTTGCTGCAAGTGTTTTAACGGGACCTGCAGAAATGCAGTTAACTCGGATGTTGTCTTTGCCCAAATTGTCAGCCAAATATCTTGTAGATGCTTCAAGTGCTGCTTTTGCAACACCCATAATATTATAGTTTGCAACGGCTTTTTCGGAACCCAAATATGTCAAAGAGAAAATCGAACCCCCGTTTTTCATAAGAGGTCTTGCGTTTCTTGCAATTGAAACCAATGAGTATGCACTTACACCCATTGCCAAATTCCATCCGTCTTTCGAAGTGTTTACAAATTCTCCCGTCAAATCATCTCTGTTTGCAAAAGCAACTGCATGCACTACAAAATCCAAATCACCGTAAGTCTTTTCATATTCAGCGAAAACTTCTTGTAATTTTGCTTCATCCGTAACATCACATTCCGTAATCATCTTTGAACCCATTGATTCCGCTATCGGACGAACTCTCTTTTCCATAGCTTGGTTTGCGTATGTGAACGCAATTTCTGCACCTGCTTCATAAAGAGCTTTCGCAATGCCGTAAGCAATTCCGCTTGTATTACTTACGCCGAAAATTATACCTTTTTTACCTTTCATCAAATCCATAAAAATTCTCCTTATTTTCTCTGTTTGATAAATAGAAGTTATACGTAATTTTACGTTAAAAACATGATGATGGCAATAAGTTAACATCACATCGACTCAGATAAAAATTTAAGGAAACAAAAAAATGGGGACATATAGTCCCCAAAATCCCTATAAATTTTTTCTAAAAAGATTAGCCGACAGCTGCTCTTTGTTTTCTTTTGCTAACAAAACCGTTGTTTAATGCATACAAAACAGCTTGTGTTCTGTCATTAACTTGTAACTTTTGAAAAATGTTGTTTACGTGAGTTTTAACAGTTGTTTCGCTGATGAACAAAAGGTTTGCAACATCTTTGTAGTTATGACCTTGAGTTAACATATCCAAAACTTCTTCTTCTCTTGAAGTCAATTCCGAAAGCAAGCTGTCTGCTGCAGTTTGAGCTTTTGCTTCGTCTTTGAATGATTGTTGGAAGTATTCAAAGAAACCTGTCGTAAGACCTTGAGGGAGATAGATTTTGCCTTGAGAAACTTCTCTGATAGCTCTGATTAATTGAGAAGAAGCCATAGTTTTTAAGATGTAGCCTTTAGCACCAACCTTCATTGCTCTGAAAATCAAATCTGAATCATCATAAGCGGTAAGTGCAATAACTTTAACACCCGACTTCATCTTTTCAATTTCTTGAATTGCTGTCAAGCCGTCTTTTTCAGGCATATTCATATCCATCAAAACAATACTTGGTTGATATTTTTTAATAAGGTTAAGTGCGATATTTGCGTTTGTAGCAGCGGCAACAACGTCAATATCGTTTTCCATATTGATGAGCTCACGAACCCCCATTAAATGATCGTAATTGTCATCTACTAACAATACTCTTACTTTTGAATTGAATTCACTCATCATATACATACCCCTTTTTCTTTCGCTGTCATTTACATTATCAGATTACAGTGTTTGGGGTATATTTACATCGGTATCAATGTTGAAATTACGACATTTGAGGTAGAACATTTAATCTAAACCTCAGGGTTTAGTTTTTGTCAAAACACTTGTCACAAGTGTCTTTTAAAAAGTCCGGTCTTTTTTAACAATCAAATGAATAAACTATTTTTTAAAATTATATTTCAACTTTTCTCCTCAAATTAAATGAGTATTTTATCAAGAATATTATTTTTTTATTGAAAGAAGATTAAAAAAGTAAAAAATTTGATTAGTCCGAAAAAATTTTGTAAAATATCGGAAGATATGAAAAAATTCGGTAATTTTATAGCAACAAGTTTATTAATAGCATCTCTTCTCACCGCAGGAGGAATTTACACGATGAAAGTCAACGGTGACAAGGTTTTAACCTTTTATGCCGATAGACTTTTTGAGGATAAAGAATTTGAAAAGGCGTATTCCGTATACAACACAATTCATTGTTCTTATCCCCAAAATCGTTACAGCGAAACGAAAATGGTTGAATGTCTTTCAAAAATGCCGTTAACATATTCCGTACAAAAAAAATTGCTTGAATATGCACAAAAAGACGACGGCTCGGAAGCTGAAATTCTTGCCACAAAAATTGTACTAATTATTCGTGACAAAATTTTCAAAAAATACGGAGAAACATACATAGACAGTGCTTTAAACAGTGATTTGGTCATCCGTTGGAGCAAAAAAACATCACCGCTAACATATTACATATCCTGCGAAGAAAATACTCCTCAATATTTTGTTGAACAAACGGAAAATGCTTTTAAAGACTGGTCAAGAGAAACCGATGAGCTTGTCAAATTTGAAAAAGTTAACAATCCGATTAAAGCAAAAATTTTAATCAATTTTCAAGGTCAGCCCGACAAAGAGTTTGCAATTGGAGAATATCATACCGCAATTACTTCCCCGATAGTTGAAAATGAAAAAATTTTAAAGCAGATGAAAATTTCTGCCTTTGTAAAAACAAACAGAGGAGAATATCTTTCAAAAAATCAAGTCAAAACAATGATAACGCACGAAATCGGGCATGCTTTGGGATTTTGGGGACATCCGAAAGATAATCAGTCGGTTATGTTTTATTCACTAAATAATACTTACGATTTCTACGAAAGAAGAATAGATACACCGATTTCCGGAAAAGATACGGAAACGATTAAACTTCTTTATTCCCTTGCCCCCGACGTCTGTGACGACCAAGAAGACCTTCAAAAACAAGAACATTTTATTTATTCTAAAGT
>CAZOGS010000084.1:0-7399 GCA_964579375.1 uncultured Muribaculaceae bacterium | reverse complement strand
AACAATGAAACCGGCATAATTTTTCCCTATGAAAAGATTGCTGAAATTGTAAAGCAAAAAAATCCCGAAACAAAGGTTTTTGTTGACGCTGTACAGGCTGCGGGCAAAATCAAAATGGACTTTAAAAATACAAAAGTCGACTTTGCATCGATTTCGGGACACAAATTCCATGCTCCAAAGGGCATAGGTGCTTTGTATGTTAAGGCAGGTACGTCGTTTGCTCCGTTGATTACGGGCGGTCATCAGGAAAGAGGTAAACGTGCCGGAACAGAAAATACAGCAAGCATAATTGCAATGGGAAAAGCGGCAGAGCTTGCGATTGATTCGTTAGGCGACGAACTTACGAGAGTGAAAAAATTGCGTGACAAGTTGGAAAGAAACATTTTGAACAATATTTTCAACGCAAGATTGAACTCTTCAACAGGAAACAGAGTTCCGAACACGACGAATATCGGATTTGAGTATATTGAAGGTGAATTGATTTTGTTATACCTCAATGAATTGGGTATTTGTGCAAGCTCCGGCAGTGCATGTACTTCAGGAAGCTTAGACCCGAGCCACGTATTGAGAGCAATGGGTGTGCCGTTTACGGCTCTGCACGGAAGTATCAGATTGAGCTTGAGCAGATTTACGACGGAAGAAGAAATTGATTATGCTTGTGAAAAATTCCCCGAAGTTATCAAAAAAATCAACAAACTTTCTCCCTTCCAAAAAGAACTTGCTGAGCTTGAATCAATCAGAAGTCATCATAACTAATCGAAAGCCCTCAAACGAGGGCTTTTTTGATTTCTCGGCTTATATTGAAAAAATTTTGGTAACAGAATAATCATTTTTGTTGTAATCGGTTTGTTTTTGCGGCTGTTGAGGTTTTGTATGCGATTTTGCCGGAGATTTTCTGACTTTTTCTATCTTTTGTGTTGAAAATTTTTTCAAATTAAAATTCTCAAGAATTTTAGGTATCTCTACCAACAAATATAAAATTGTGAAAACCGCTACAGAAAAAATCACTAAAGCTCTCAGAACTTTTTGAGGAAAAGTTTTTGAAGAATGAGTATCTCTTTCTTTTATCTTTTCATGATTTTTTTTATCTTTTTTGTGTTTTTTTGATTTTTTTTCATTTTTTTGCGAAAAATCATTCTTTTTCTTCGATTTTTGAGCATTTTTTGAAGATTTTTGATGTTTTTTTGAAGAATTTTCATCATTTTCTTCTTCTATATCCTTCAAAAATTCTTCATCATCATCGGGTTGGTTTTCGTTTCTCTCAAGCTTCGTTCGATATTGTGCTTGAAGGTTGTCATTTTTTTCTCCCAAAACCAACAATTTTTCATCAAAAATCAACCTGTTAAGTGTATCATC
Source organism: uncultured Muribaculaceae bacterium (assembly GCA_964579375.1). Classification (GTDB taxonomy): domain Bacteria; phylum Cyanobacteriota; class Vampirovibrionia; order Gastranaerophilales; family Gastranaerophilaceae; genus RUG841. Next base: position 6,043 of record CAZOGS010000084.1, on the reverse strand, counting down.
ATTAGTTTTTGCGTATGCAAAATTTATGCAGGCTTCAAAAGCGTGCTCAAGGCAATCGAGGGCAACTTCGCCGCAATTTTCGATTTTTTCACCGTGTGTTGCAAGATTTCCTTGCTTCTTTAAAAAATACATATCGGAAATAAATTCTTGTTCCCTCATCGTATTTTTTGAAACAGTTTTTAACTTGTAAATCATATCGTCAAAACTGTCTTCGGCTGTTGCGGAATTGCCTAAAACAGTTCTTATTATCCTTTCGGCAAGCTTTCTTGTTTGAGTTATGCATTGCTCAAAATATTCATCACGAAATAATTTTTCTGATGTTTTTGCAAGATTAAAAATTTCAGTATCTATTTTTTCCAAAAAATCAAAATTACTGCTCATACAAGGATTTTAGCAATAAAAATAAAAAAATAAATACTACACAACTACGAAAAATAATGTTTTTTTGAATTATTCCATAAAAAAAGGAGCAACAACATTGCTCCTTTTTTTTAATACTTTCAACTCTATTTTACCGTTGCGTAAAGAAGTACGTTAACTGAGTTTACAGAATACGGTGCGTGATAGCCCAACCAGAACTTATATCCGCAATTTAAACTGTTCAAGTAATTGATAATTTCAAATAAGTCTGTCGGTCTGTGGTGGATAGAAATTGCCAAATTCGGTTTTTGCGTTAACAAAATTGTTTCCGCACCTTTCAAAGCGTTCATTTCCGCACCTTCAACGTCTAATGTGATAAAGTTTACAGTTTTTACACCTTCTTTTACAACGAAGTCGTCAAGTTTCACCAAAGTTGCGGGCAAGAACAAACCTTCGTCTTTTCTGTAAATCAAAGAAGCATCCGCATTATCTTGGAAATACAATTCTTTATGACAATTTTTGTCCCATAATCCGTATGAATAAGGTTTAATGTTTGTATAACCGCTCTTTTTAATATCTTCATTGATTTTTGCAAGAATTCTGACGTTCGGGTCAAAACCGATAACTAAACCGTTTTCGCCTACTGATTCAGCCATTTTAAAGCTTAAAGTCAAATCACTCGAAATACCGCCGTTAATTATAACGTCACCTTTTTTCAAAGGAACATTCGGGCAATAATTTTCGGGGAACTTATCCATGTTTTCTTTTTTCATCGGAGTTTTGTTTGCATTAAACATTGTCAACTCGTCAAAAATTTCTTTTGAATAATCATCGGTCAAAAGACTTTTAGCCGCTGTGATTTCCTTGTTATATCGTTCTAAATAAGGTTTTGTATCATTGATGCATATTGCTAAGCATACAACCAAGCATATTACAAAAAATACCCAAACTTTTTTTACTGTCTTATCATTCATAACCTTTTGTATCCTTTTGTCTTTTTCGACTTTATATTGTACCAAATCTTATATGAAATGTACAAAATTTATTATATTTTAACATAAAATCCTTAAGCATGTGTAGTTTTTATTTTTTTTGATTTTAACACAAGTACAAATTTCAATAAAAAGTTTAATATTACTTTATTAATGCTTGTATTTGCTTGAATTGAGGGTGTTTTGATGTTTCAAGAAGCTCAAAAAGAGCAATTTCGAGAGTAACAATTTTTGCACCGTTTTCTTTCATTGTGTCAATTCCCGCAAGGTGTTCAAACTCTTGACGACTTTTGCTTGCGTTTTTTATTAAATAAACTTCAAAACCGTTTTTTATCAATTCAATTGCCGTTTGCAAAACGCAAATATGTGTTTCTATTCCAAATAAAATTATCTGATTTTTGCCGTAAGATTTTACTGTTTCAAGAGCGTTTTCTTCTTTCAAAAGCGAAAAGGCTGATTTTTCGATAATTTTTGTATTTGCCGAAAATTTTTCCGAAATACTCGAAACAGTCGAACCGAGTCCCTTTGGGTACTGTTCACTCACTAAAACAGGTAAGCCTAAAATATTTGCGGCTTCTGTCATTTTTCTTGCATTTTCTGCTTCGGTTTCGGCATTTGTTGCTTTTACCAATTTTTCCTGTATATCAATCATTAATACCATTGAATTTGTTGCAGTGAGCATTTTTACCTCTTTTTAGATGTCTTTTGTGAATTGTAAAAAGTTTCCGATTAAATTTTCATTCCAAACTTGAACATTATCCGGCAATTTAAGAACAGTCGGGGTAAAATTCCAAATATATTTTATGCCAGATTGTACAAGATAATCAGCCGTTTCTTGTGCGGAATTTTTGGGTACGGTCAAAATTGCAATTTCCACATTTAAACGATTTGTTAAATCGGGTAACTTAGCAATATGAAAAACTTGTTTCCCGTTAACCGTAATATTCATTTTTAACGGATCATTATCAAAAAGTGCCAAAATATTAAATCCGTAATATTTAAAATCATCATATTTTGCAAGTGCAAGTCCTAAATTTCCCGCCCCTACGACAAAAGCGTCTTTTGTCTTTGCAAAACCCAATGTCTTTTCAATCAACTTTCTGACCTCAAGAACATTATATCCGACTTTTGTTTTGCCTGATTTTCCCAAAAGTTTGATATCTTTTCTGACTTGAGAGTCATCTATTTTAAGTAATTCGGCTATATGTGGGCTTGAAACTGTTTCTGTTCCTTCTTCTTCAAGCTTTGTTAAAATACTGTGGTATAGTGTTAATCTGCTGATTAATTTAGCTGTTAATATCATTTTAGCTCCCGCAATAACGGTTCTTTCTCTATCATTATACTACAGAACATCGTTATTTGTGAAATAATTTTGAATAATAAAAAATATGATTTTACGCATATCAAGACTAAAGTAACCGAAAAGAAGCACAATGTCAACGTTTATAACCGTTTTCTACAGACATTTGTTTGATTTGTGATTTTTATTTGTAATTTACAATATCTTCGAAATCCGCACAAGCAGTTAATTTTAAAGCATAAACATTTATTTGTGTTTTGAAACTTTCAACAAGCAATTTTATTTTGACGGCATCTTTTTCTGTTGTCACAACCGACTGAATACCGTTTTCTTCCGCTGTTTTCAATATCATTTCTACGTCTTGCTTGTCGTAAGCGTGGTGGTCCGGAAAAGTCATTGTCGCTGTTAAATAAAAATTTTCTTTTACAAAATCAAAAAATTCATTAGGCTGTCCGATAGCACAAAAAGCCAATACAGATGCACCTTTATAAAGAATTTTTTTGTTACTTATGTTGTAAGTGATATCGGGTTGCATTTTGCAAAGGAAAACCGGTTTGTTAAATCTGTTTTTTACTTCATCGCAATATTTAAGGGCATTTTCGATATTTGATGTTTTGTTTGTAACAACAATTGCGGTTGCTCTTTTTACCCCAGTGAAATTTTCTCTTAACGGGCCGGCGGGCAAAAGCAACTCGTTGCCGAATTTATTTGCTTGGTCAACTAAAAGTAAATTTACGTTTCTTGAGAGTTTTCTGTGTTGAAGTGCATCATCTGCAATCAAAACATCACAATGAAAATCTTTTACTGCCTTTTCTGCGGCTTTTGAGCGTGATGAACAAGTCAATACGATAACCCCGTTGCAGTTTGTTCCGAGCCAAAAAGGTTCATCGCCCGCTTCTTGTGCGTTAAAAAATACTTTTTCGCCATTAGAAATAACATTAACTTCTTTATTTTTCAAACTTCCTCCATAACCTCTTGAAAGAACTGCAACTTTTTTACCTTGTCTAATGAACATATTTGCAAGTTCTGCAGTGAAAGGAGTCTTTCCGACTCCGCCCGTTGTGAGGTTTCCGACGGAAATGGTTAAAACGCCTGCATCATAAGATTTTATAATGTTTTTGTCATAAAGAAAATTTCTTACGGAAGTAACTGCTCCGTACGGAATTGAACAAAACGACAGAACTCCTCTTAACAAACGCTTTAAAAAGTTTGGATTTTTTTCGTAGTGTAACTTTGCCAAAAAGAGTTTCATCGTTTATTCCTAAAATATTAATCTGAAGAGCAAGAAACGCTTGTTAAGTTTTTCGGAAAATTTCTTAACGTTTGCAGTTGTCGCTTCTGCGTCTTTAATTGCTTGTTTAAGCTCATCACGTTGATCTTCCGTAGCATAATTTACGGTATCAAGTGTGACAGTAAGTTTGCAAAGTGCTTCATTCAAGTTTTTGACTGTTTTTGCAATTTCAGCACGGACACGTGGGTCTTTTGACATTTTATTCAAACAATCCGATAATTCGGCTACGTTGTTCATAGTGATTTTTAAGTCACCAAGGAGTTTTTCCGTTTCCGGATCTTCAACAATTTTGTTAACGTTTGCCGATAATTTGTTGATATTTTCCATTGTTTCGTTAACATTTTTTGCAAAATCCTTGTCTGATGTAACATCAACAAAACTATCCGCAATTTTATTGAGTTTTTCCGTTAAGTTATTAACTTGAGCGGAAAGTTCGGTAATCTCATCTTTTGAAACATCAATCAAGGCGGAAGCCTTATCTATTGCTATATTTGCGTTAGCAGTAAGCTCGTCGGCATTTTTTATGACTTGTTGGAGGTCTTTCATTACATCTTCCGAAAGAATTGCCGATAACTTTTCATTTGTTTCTGCAAGAGCGTTTGCGGAACGATATTGCAGTTTTAAAAAGTCAGACATTCTCATCGGTTCAATAATTGTATAAGGTGAAGTTGTTTGCGGAATTTGTAGTGTAATATCTTGTACGGGTGTGATTTTTAATGTTTCAACACCGTTTTTGCTTTTTATTTCGCCTCTTAAAAGTTCCGGAAGCTCTAATCCCGGTAAATCAACAATATAGCCGACTTTTATGGCCATTTTCCCCGCAATATCTTTCGAAATCATTTTAGGTAAATTTTTTGTTTCAACAAGCTCTGCCGACTTAATTACACCGATGTCGTGTAACTCTTTGGAAAGAACGGTTTGAACTTTATCACCGACGTGAAGAATACTTTTCCCTTTTATCGGAACATAAATCGTTTGCATTTGAGGAGGTGTGACTTCAAGGAATTGTTCACCTATAATTCCTGTTTGCTGAATAGAAATTGACGATGCCGTCGGAATTTTTACATCAGGTTCCGTAATAACAAACTTCAGCTCGATGTAGCTGTTTTCGGAATTGATTTTCGGCTCTAAACTTTCTACTTGACCTATTCTGACACCCATCATTTGAACGCCTGAACCCGCTCTTAATCCGTTTACGTCTTTAAAAGCAACGGTAATTCTTTCTCCTGCGGAAATTGCTCGTCCTTTTACCCACAAGACGGTAAAGACTAAAATTAATATAGCCGCTAAAGTTAAGACTCCTACTTTAAAACCTGATGATAACTTCATTTTATATCCTCTGTTCTTAATTTACCATAAAATCTTAAAAATCCGAAGCATTTATTTTCATCGGACCTTCCGGTGAAGCATCCATAAATTGTTTAGTATAAGGTGTTTCCCCCTTTTCAAGCTCTTGCGGTGTACCTTCAAAAACAATTTTTCCGTGATACAACATAATAACTCTGTCCGCACAACGTTTGATTGTCGAAAGTTGGTGTGTTACAACGATTGCCGTTGTATTTGTTTCATCTCTCAAGCGAACGATATAATCTTCAATAATCGTTGAGGCAACGGGGTCTAAGCCCGCAGTCGGCTCATCATACAAAATTAAACTCGGTTCTGTCATAATTGCTCTTGCAAAGCTTACACGCTTTTGCATTCCTCCCGATAACTCATACGGAAATTTGTTTTCAATATTGCTTAATCCTACCGTTTTTAAACGTTTTGCAACCATTTCACGGAGTTGCTTTTCAGTATATTTTCCTCGAAACTCTTTTCTTTCTTGCAAGGCAAAAGTTATGTTGTCAAAGACATTTAAAGAATCAAACAAGGCTGAATATTGGAATACCATTGCAGCTTCACCTTTGTCGTCGGAGGTAATTGTGCCGCTGTCTTTTTCAAGCAAGCCTGTTATTAACTTCAGAACAGTACTTTTTCCTGAACCGCTAAAACCGACAATTGCAAGAATTTCACCTGTTTTTACTTCGAACGATATATCGTCCAAGATAACTTTATCATCAAATTTTTTTGTTAAATGTTCAATTTTAAGTGTCATAATTT
>CAZOGS010000083.1:0-7404 GCA_964579375.1 uncultured Muribaculaceae bacterium | reverse complement strand
TAATTAAGGAAAAATGGTGAAGAAAAACACCGACAAATCCGGCAATTAAAAAATAATAAAGCGGATTTTTTTTGAATTTAAAACTTAAGGCAAAAAGCCCCAACAAAATAGCCACGCTCCACAAATCAGTAACATTGTTTTTGAGCAAACGCAAACCGACCACCGTCAAAAGCCCGCACCCTGCAGGTTTCAGTGAGTCTAAAGCCGCCTTAACATAAAAATTATCACGAAAAGTTTTTAAAGCCTTTGAAACAGCAATTACAATAAAATATGTCGGCAAAATCACCGAAACGGTCGCAAATATTGCGGCAAAAACACCGCCTGTTTGAAATCCCGCAAAGGTTGCCATATTAATCCCGACAGGTCCCGGGGTCAAAACAGAAACAGCAATCATATCAGACAATTGTTTTGCACTGTACCAGCCGTATTCATCAATTAATTGATACAAAAACGGAATTGTCGCATATCCGCCGCCAACTGAAAACAAACCGATTTTGAAAAATTCATAAAAAAGAAGCCAATAGATTTTCACCTTTCGCTCCTTTTCTTTTCTAAAATCTTATATCCGACGCCAAAAACCAAAGAACAGACAATAATAATTGCCGGCGAAACCTTGAAAATCAACGAAGCAATAAGAGTTGCTCCGAAAATTACCCACGAAAAAATACCTTTCATCGACTGTTGCCAAACTTCTTTGACAGAAAGATAAAGCAAAATTACAACAGCAATATTGACCGCCCAAAATATACTTTGAATAAAAGACAGTTGCAAAAGTTTATCAAGCACCGTTGCAATCGCCAAAATACAAATAATCGGAGAGGTGATAATTCCCGCAAGAGCAACAGCCGCCCCTCTTTTACCCCGAAGCTTATACCCCGTAAACGCCGAAACATTCGCCGCAATTATCCCGGGGATACATTGTCCCAAAGCATAATAATTAACCAATTCCTCTTCCGTAAGCCAATTTTTATCCTCAATAAACGACTTTTTCATCAACGGCACAATAACGTAACCGCCACCCAAAAGCTGTACGCCGATTAAGAAAAATTGCCAATATAACTCCGCCAACGAAACTTTTTTCATAAATTGATTATAGCACAATAGAAAAGTATAAAAAAACGGTCAATTTGCACAAATGTATCCTTTTATACAAAAGGACAAAAATTTCCTATTGATATTTAAATATTATCGACTGACTTCTTTTTCAAGTGTTATTGATGTTGGGCAGGTATGCCCAACCGACATATCCGTTTTAGAGTGCAAATCCGTTTTACAATCACAAAATTATAACTTTTTAGCCAAAAGTTTTACAATTTTGTTCTTTAATCTGATTAAGAAAGATTTATTAAAATTAGCAAAATTAGCTTTAAAGTTACAATTTATCAATCTACAACACATTTTGCAGGTATGTACCTTATGTCTGCAAACATCAGCTTCTTTACTTTCCCAAAGTTCTTTCGGAGATTTTTCCAAAATTGAGCCAATCGGGTTCATATTAAAGCAAAGTCTGACATCCCCATACGGGTCAACGGCAAAATTTGTCGAGCCGACATCACATTTTATGGCTTTTACGATATCTTCCGGATTATTGAAGAAAATCTTATACGCTTCAAGTTGTTCATAAGAATTTGCGATAGAGTGACCTGCCCGTTTCATTTCAATAAGGTGGTCGATAATAGGCAAAGCCTTTTCCGCCATCCCTTTTATCGTCTTTTTATATTCCTCGGGGATAACATAATTATCCGTATCAAGCCCTGCTGTCTGCGAATAAGGATGGAAAGATTGTGAATCTTCTATCAACTGAAACATAATGTGTTTCAAATGGTTTTTTGTTGCATATTCAACAAGATATATTATTTCATCCAAATTATCGGGAAGCATAACGGTTGCAAGATTTATGCTCAAATTATCGTTTCTTCCTTTTTTATAATTCATAATTTGCCAAACAAAATCACAAATTTTTTGAGCAGAGCCTTCTCTTCCTCTTGATTTATCGTGAATACTTTTGTCGACAATTGAGTTTAAAGAAACATTTAAACTTTCAAACTTTGTATCGATAATTTTATCAACCAATTTTTCTACGGAAAAGCCGTTACTCATTGATGAAACTTTAAATCCCAAATCGGTTGCATAATCGGTGAGTTCAAATATATCGGGGCGTAAAAAAGGTTCGCCGCCCGAAAAACAAATCCAAAAACCGTCGCCAAGCCATTCTCGAAGCTGTTTAAGAACTTTTTTCCATTGTTCGGTTGTAAGTTCTTTTTTCATAACATCACCGCCTACTTGCCACTTTGTGCAAGTAACGCATTGCATTTGGCATCTGTCAGTTATATCTATTGTTAAAATTTGCGGTTTTGACGGTAATTTTGATTTCATTCAAACTCTCCTTAATCCTTAAATCCATGTTACTCTGCAATCAACTCACTGTCAACGATTTACCAAAAAAGGGATACAAAAATTGAGTTTTATCAAAACATCAAGACAAAATTCCGCTTCATAACAGCAAAAAGCAACAGCATTTAATAACACTATTGCTTTATTAATTAATAATTAGATATTCAAATTTATTCCTGACAAATTGAATTTTCACCCGCCAAAAATGTTTGAATGAATTTATCAACTGCTAACGGTCTGCCATACAAAAATCCTTGTGCAATTTTGCAACCGGCATTTTTCAAGAACATTGCCTGTTCAGGGGTTTCAATACCTTCCGCAACAGTAACCATGTTCAATTCATTTGCCATATCGAGGATTTTTCTTACGACAATTTTGCCCTTTTCTTCAACTATTGAATCACAGATGAAACCTCTGTCCAATTTCAAAACGTCGACAGGCAAATGACGAAGCATATTAAGCGAAGAATATCCCGTTCCGAAATCATCCATCGTAATTGTAAATCCGAGAGCCTTTAATTTGTGCATAATTTCAGAAAATTGTTCTTCGTTATTCAAACAAGCAGATTCCGTCAATTCCAATTCCAAATATTTAGGTTCAATATCAAAATCCTTTGTCAATTTTACCAATTCATCAATAAACGCATCATTATTGAGGTGCAATCTCGAAACATTGACCGAAACAGGGAATAATTTTTCTCCTGATTTTTTCCTGTTTGATAAAAATTCACAAGCTTGTTTCCACATTTCTTTGTCAAGTTTGATAACAAATCCGTTATTTTCAAAAACAGGAATAAACTTAATCGGAGGAATAATACCTTTTTCCGGATGTATCCAACGAACAAGTGCTTCAGCCCCGACAATTTCCATTGTCGACAAATCAAATTTAGGTTGCAAATACATTTGATATTGATGCTCTTCAAGAGCCTTCTCCATTTCATCCTCAATTTCTTTATCCTGCAATAATTGAGAACGGATTTCATCATCGTAAAATTTATAAATTTGCATCAAATCTTCTTTTGGTGAACGTTTTGCAAGCGATGCCCTATCACACATTTGAGCAATCTGTATTGATTTATCGTTGATAAGATATATGCCAAAAGCAATCGTTAACTTCGCAACTACTCGGGGATCGGTATTTGAAGTGAGTTTGCTCATTACTTCTTCGTTATACTTGTCAATTTCTTCCGAAACTTTATCAACAAAATACTTAACAATATAATCTTCTTTTTCATATTGATACAAAATAACATAAGTTGCGGCAAAATCTCTTGCACAAATACTGTCCTTTGACAAATTTTTCTTTAAAATTTGATAGACATCTTTTAAAATTTTATTTGCACGTTTATAACCGTAAAGTTCATTTATCGCCTTAAATTTCGTCACATCAAAAGAAATCATCGCATAATTTTTATCGGCATTTTCTTTGAGCAAATCCATTGCATCAAGCGTAAATTTTGCCTTATTAGTTCCTTCCGTAACTTCATCGTTAAAAGCGGCATTATAAATTTTTTCTTCATTTTCTTGATACAACTTTTGCGTATATTTCATCAGATTGATTAAAACAGCACCGAAAATCAAAACAATAAGTGCAATTACCCACAAAAGGTGATTAACGTGGTACATTAAAACGGAATAAGGAACATTCGTCAAAACAAAATCCGGAGAGTCACCGATTCTTGCGTATGCGGCTACAAAAATCTTTCCGAAAACACCTCTGAACCAAAAAGTACCGCTGTCTTTGGTCAATAAATCCTGCTGAATTTGTTCTTTTGTTTTTCCCAAATAATCCAAAGGAAGTTCAAAGAAATTGGAACAAACATGAACTTCATTCGGTGATTTATAAATATAATCACCATCTTGAGCAATTATATGCGTAAAAGCTTCACCGTTGTAATTATTCAATCTTACAATTTTCTTAAAAACATCAGAATCAATCTGCGAACCGATAACACCTTTAACAACACCCGAACGATTGTAAACAGGCACATAATAACGATTTACGAACCCTGATTTTGAATCGGGTGATTCAACCGTTTCCGCAAAACAAGGCTTACCGCTCAAAGCAACATCAAAGCAATCTTCCGTTGCCCAATCAACGATTGGCAATCTGCCCGATTTTTCTTCAACACGAACAGCCTTTCCGTTCGGATACGAAAATCCGAGTCGGTGATATTTATCATTCTTAACTTGCCTGTTCATAAAATTGACAATATCACTTTCCGAATAAGAAGTTGTGTATGCTGACAAATTTGCAGATAAAAGTTTTAAATCGTTAAAATCATTTTTTATTCGGCCCTTCAAATTTGATGCCGTTTGCATAACATTTTGCATCAAATATTTTTCTGCGGCAGACCGTTCAAACGTTAAAATAAATTCCGTAAAACAAACCGCTACAAGCACCAATATAACCGTAAAAACAGTTACAAACTTATACATCTTCTTTATTTGAGCTTCTTTTCCCGAATGAAATTTAAAATCTGACATTTCTTCTCCCTTTTTACGATTATAATTGTATGATTTTTAAAATCTATTTGCAATAAAAAATATTATCTAATGTTTTTTTACCCTGTTTTTTGTTACATAATTACATATTTTATAATATTTTGTACAGAATGATTTTCATGTTAAAATATCCTTAAATTTAAGGAAAGAAAATGACAAAATTTGCAGTAAAATTATTAAAAAATAAATACTATCCGCTACAAATTCCCGATACGGTTGAGGTTGAGCACGGAAAGTATGTTCTTATACGCACTGAAAAAGGTGAAGAAGCCGCAAAAGCATTTGCTGTTTCTCCGCAAATCACGGCTATTTGGGATAAATACAAGCCCGAAACACTGCCTGTCATCAGAGTTTTGACCGACGAAGAAACGGAATATCTCGATAAACTGCGTGATGAAGAAAATGAAGCTTATAAAATTTGCCAAGATTTAATTCAGAAACAACATCTCGTCATGAATCTTGTCGATTGTAAATATACATTTGATAAAAGAAAAATTTCTTTCTACTATACAGCACCCGACCGTGTCGATTTTAGAAACCTTTTGAAAGAATTAACTCAAATTTTCAAAAGAGTCAGAATTGATTTAAGACACATCGGCGTTCGTGACGAAACGGCACTCTGCCAAGGTTGCGGACTATGCGGTCAACCTTATTGCTGTTGCCAATTTAAAAGACAATTTGAAACAATTAATATAAAACTTGCCCGTGACCAAGGTATGCCGATTACTTTGGGCAAAATTTCGGGAACTTGCGGAAGATTATTATGTTGCTTGAATTATGAATATTCAAACTACGTCGAAGCAGCAAAACAAATGACACCGGTAGGTTCAAGCGTAATTTCGCCCGACGGACTCGGTGCCGTTGAATCGGTAAACCTTTTGAGCGGAAAAATCACCGTAAAACTTCAAGACGGAAAAACAAAAGAATTTATGCGTGATGAAGTCGAAATGGTTGATGCCGATTTGAACATCAAAATCGATAAACACAAAAACCAAATCCTTACAAATGAGGACGATGAACCTGTTTCAAACGCTGATATCAAGCAACTCGAAGATAACAGAAACAGTTCAACGGGCAATATATAAACAAAAAGGGTATCAAATAGATACCTTTTTTGTTAAGCAGTTTTATCAATACATACAGTAAATACTGTCAGCCCGTTTTCCGAGGAAACGTCAATTTTTCCTCCGTGAGCCGTGACAATCTTGTTTGCACAATATAATCCGAGCCCCGTACTCAATTGTTGAAATTTATTTATTCCGGAATAATATTTTTCAAAAATCAATTTAGTTTCTTTTTCATTAATCGTATCGCCGATATTAGAAACAGAAATGAAAATTTTTCCGTCATTTTCAAACATTTTTAATACTATTTCCGTGTCTTTATAGCCGTATTTTGAAGCATTCAAAAGCAAATTGTGCAAAACACGTTTAAAATTAAACAAATCAATTTCGGCAAAAACTTTTTCTTCCTGTACATCACAAACCGCACTCTGATTTTTAGGATTAAAAATCGGTAAAAGTTCGTCAAAAATACTGCAAATGAAAGAATTTATCTCGACTCTTTCTTTTTGCAAAACAATCTCATTGGATTGATATTTATAAGTTTGTTGCAACATCTCGGAAAGCTCAATCAATTCCTTATCAGATTTTTGCATCATCGCAAGGACTTCTTTCTGTGCGGGAGAAATTTCTCCAAACATTCCGTCCATTAACATATTTATTGCATTTAATTCAGCAATAACCGGAGTTTTCAAATCATGCGTCAAAGCCGCTACAAAATCATCCTTGAATTGTTGTGATTCTTTTTCTTGTGCAATCATTATTTCAAGAGATTTGTTTTTCTCCGTCAACATATGCTTGTACTCTTGAAGCATCATTTCTCTGTCGTTAAGAGCTTCAAGAAGTTTTTCGGAAGCTTGTTTTATTTTTTCATTCTTAAAAGTTTCAAGATTGACGTTCATTTGTCCGTATCTCAAATGACGCAACAACTTTAAAATTTGCGTTTCAATTCGTTTTACAGACAAGGACAAACGCTTCGATTTGTAATAAAAAATTACACTTGTCGCACACAAAATAATCACTAAACAAAATAATAAAATAATTAAAATTTTCATATATCAAAAATAGCACAAAAAAACGACGGCATAAAGCCGCCGTTTTTTTTCGAAAAAGATTAGCCTTTCATTTGGCTTGCAACTTCTTCTGCAAAGTTGTCGTTTCTCTTTTCCAAACCTTCGCCCAATACCCAACGAGTGAATGATTTGATAGAGAAGTGTTCTTTGACGTAATCTTCGATTGTAACATCAGGATTCTTGATAAACGGTTGTTCAACAAGACATTTTTGAGCCATAAGTTTGTTAACTCTGCCTTCAACAATTTTTGCTCTGATGTTTTCGGGTTTCTTCGCAAGGTCTTCCTTACCCATTTCAATACGAGTTTCTTCATCAATAACTGCTTGAGGAATTTCGTTTCTTGAAACAAATTCGGGAGCGGCACTTGCAATA
>CAZOGS010000082.1:3012-7405 GCA_964579375.1 uncultured Muribaculaceae bacterium | reverse complement strand
CAAACGCAAAAACATGAAGGATTTTTGTATTTTCAAGATTCAAATTTCCCGAAATTTTTGGATGATAAAATTTTCAATAAGGACGATATTTCGCCGTTTTCATACCCTATGTGCGTATGGAATAAGCTTTATCGTAAGAAACTTTTTGATGAAAATAAAATTGATTTTGCCGAAGGATTGGATTTTGAAGATCATAAGGTTATTTTTAAATCTTTGTTCACTGCAAAGAGGATTTACTTTATCCGTGAAAAGCTTTATGTTTACAGACATTCAAGACAAGGTTCAATCCTTTCCGACAATGATACGAGAATGTTTGACCATATAAAAATTTATGATATCGTGGAAAACATTTTGAAGGAAACGGGTAATTGGGAAAAATTCCATCTCGACTTTTTGAGATACAAAGTTCATAACATTCTTTATTATTACACAATGATAAAACCGCAATATAAGGAAGAATATTATAAAAAGATGGTAAAATCATTGCAATCGACGCAAATGAACCAAGAGGAATTTGAAACACTTGCGAAAGATTATCCCGATTTGAAACCGATAATGGAAGACACTTTGACAAATAAAATCAAACGTGCCGTCAAAAAGATAATTAAAAGGTAGAAATCCTTATAATGACAGTATTTTATTAAGTTCATACCGATTTACTTCGTGAATTGAAATGACATTTTCGGGGTTTGTTTCGCATGGTGCAATATTTTTTTCAAACCACGTGATGTCGAGCCATTCACCGTTTTTGTAGCCTGCTTTTTTAAATGTTCCGACATTTTGGAAATTTAAACCTAAATGCAATTTTTCGGATTTTTCATTTGGCATTGTTACACAACCGTAGACTGTCTTAATCCCTTGTAGTTCAAGACATTGCAATAATTTTTTATAAAGTATTTCGCCGTAACCTTTTGAGGTTTTGTTTTTGTCAAAATAAATCGAAAGTTCTGCAACCCATTGGTATGCTTGACGTTCACGCAATTTGTGAGCATAAGCATAACCGATGACGTTGTTTTTTTCTTCTAATACCAAATATGGGTAAAAACTGTTGATTTCATTAATTCTTTCGGCAAATTCTTCGTGGGTTGGTAATTTATATTCAAAAGTAACGGGCGTATTTATGTATTGGCTGTAAATGTCCAAAATTTGTCCGCAATCGTTATCGTTTACCGTTCTGATTTTTATCATTTTAAATTTACTCCGTTTATGCCGATACCGAACAGGGCAAAATCGTACTTTATCGGGTCGTTTTTGTCCATTTTACGTAGGTTTTCGGTGATTTCCATTGCACTTTTCATGTCGTTATTTTTTCTTGCTAATAAACCGAGTTGACGGGAAATATTGCCGACGTGAACGTCGAGCGGAATAATCAGCTCCGATTTGTCGATAAAGTCCCAAATCCCGACATCGACGGGTGATTTGCGGACAAACCATCTGAGCATCATGTTCATTCTTTTAACGGCACCGCCTTTTTGCGGATTGGGCAAAAGGTGATAAAATCCTTGTGTGACGTCCATTGTGACGTTTGAATAAAAATAATCGGTTACACCCGAAAGCATTTTTATTATGTCGTGATTTTGTTCATAATGATATTTGAAAAGGCTTTTGAGGCTTTCATTTTCGGCTTGCAGTTTTTGTAAAATTTTCAAAATTTGAATAAAATCGACACCTTTTGAAAAACGATAGTTAAAATTTTTCAGAATTTCATCATTTTCGTCAAAATCTTTTATAAATTCCGATAAATTTTTTTCTTTTGTAAGAAAAGTTTTAAGTTGCCTGATGAAAAGTTCACGTTTTCCATAGGCAAACATTGAAGCTATAAATCCGGCAATTTCAATGTTTTCGGGAGAGTTATACAGGTGCGTGAATTGCACGGGGTCGTCTTTGATAAAATCTTCCGTGTCGTACTGTTTTGCATATTTGTCTAAAAGATTTTTTATCTTATCGTTTTGAAATAATTTTTCAGCAGTGTTGAACATTCTTCTTCCTTTAATCCGCCGATTACTTCAGTTTTTGAGTTTAAAAATTTCCTCAAATCGGTTGCGGAACCTAAAGCTCCGTACATTGTGTCATAGGCTCCGAAAAAAACTTTGGATATTCTTGAATTGATGATTGCCCAGCTGCACATCGGGCATGGTTCTAAAGTTACGTATAGTTCGCAATCGGTCAGAATAGATCTGTTTAAGACTTTTTGAGCTTCTTTTATTACAAGCATTTCTGCGTGGGCTGTTACGTCTTTTTGCTTTTCTTTTTCGTTGTGAGCCTTGGCGATTATATTACCGTTTTTCACGAGAATTGCACCTATCGGAAGGTCATTTCCGGATTTTTTGGCTATGTTTATGGCTTCTTGCATAAAATCCATTATTCTTCCTCTGAAGGTAGTGTTATGTAGGTGAAAAATTCATTTTGGGGCGTTGATTTTATGGAGATGGTTCCGCCCATTGCCGATAATAATCCTTTGACGATAAATAAGCCCAAACCCGTTCCTCGAGTTGTTCTTGTTGTTTTGTCGTCGAGTCGTACAAATTTTTCAAATAATTTATTTACGGTTTTTTCGTCGATGTAGGGGGCAATATTTTTGAAAATTATTGTAATTTCATTTCCCGATTTTTCCGCATCGATTGTTAGCGGAGTGTCTTCTTCGCCGTATTTGTTGGCATTTTCGATGATGTTAATCAAAACTTGTTCAAATCTGTCTTTATCGGCACAAACGTACAGATTTTTGTCTGCTATGTTGTTAATAACTTCACGATTTTCGATGTTTTTAACGGAAATGAGTGATATTTCAAGGCTTTCCGCAACGTTTACCGACTCGAAAGTCATATTAAGATGAGCACCTTCAATATCCGGAATTACGAGCAAATCTTCCACCATTCGGCTCAAACGTTCGGTTTGTTGTTTTATGACTTTTAACGATTTGTTCAATGTCGCCTTGTCAATTGTGATATCTGTTCGCATAAGCCTTGAAGAATAACCTTTTATGCTTGTAAGAGGGGTTCTGAATTCGTGGCTGACAGTGTCGATAAGATTGGAGCGGAAGTTATCCAATTTTTCCAATTCTTCTTTTTGTTTTGCAAGTTTTGAGTAGGCATCGTTAATTTCGTCCGCCGCTTTGTTAAATTCATTTGCAAGATAAACGAGTTCATAGGGGGTCAGGATGTTTTTCAGAAGCCTTATTTTACGTGAATAGTTACCTTTTGTAAGAGCGTTAATTCCTTTAAACAATTGTCTTATGTTCAAATATAAGTACGAAAGATACATTGTTATGAATAAAAGACTTACGATTGCCGAAACAATCATTGCGGTAAGGATTTTCCACGCTGAATAGTATATTGTTCGCTCCATAATTTCAGCAGTAGTATTTACAATGATTGTGACATCCATTGCTTTCATTTTTGTGCAAATTATAGGTTGGTTGTGATTTTTGCCGATAGAGGCGGTTGTGCCGTTTTCCATATTTTGAGGAATTAGCGGGAATAGGGATTTGAAATCTTTTTCATTGTAATTTACGGACGAAACTAATTTTCCGTTTTCAGACAGGACAAAAATTTCTCTTATCGGCTCGTTTATGCCCTTGAATATTTGATTATGCAAGTATTCTTTGTTCATTGTGCCGATGAGGTAATGGGTGTCGTCTAATTTTTCGGAAACGGTTATGATACCTGAGGCAGGGTCAAGGTGTCCCGAGTCGGAAATATAGTCGGGCAAATTGTGAGGATTTACTTTTTCAATATGCAAATTTGAAAATATTTCGTTCGTTTTGAGATAATTTTGCAGGTAACGATTAATCGTTTCACGGTTGGGCAAATATTTTATCGCAAGTGCAATTTCTTTGATTTTTGCATCGTCGGATTTGAAGGTATCGTATATGTTTTGATCAACATTTTTAGCAATGAGCATCGCAACATTGCGGAGTTCTTTTGCCAAAGACTGACGGTTTGCGTTGTTAACAATAATTCCCGTTATGACAAGAGGAATGATAAGCGAAAATATCGCTACAACAACTACTTGTTCGACAATTCTTAATCTGTGAACACGAAAAATTTTCAAAAATCTTTTCACTGTTCCTCTGCCTCAAAAGGTGTCAACTTATAGCCGACATTGGTTACGGTTTGCAGATATATCGGGTGTTTCGGGTCTTCTTCGATTTTCTGACGTAAGCCGCCGACATGCACTCTTAACATTCTGACATCTTCGTCACTGTCATAACCCCAAACTTCGTTTAACAGTACGGCTAAGGTGACGGAATTGTCAAAATATTGCATCAAACAATACAAAATTTCAAATTCGGTTGGGGTTAATTTGATTTTTTTGTCTTTTATTGCAACTTCGAGATAGTCGGGAAATAATTCAAAAACTCCGACTTTCAAAATTTCTTTGCTGTTTTTGAAGG
>CAZOGS010000082.1:0-2912 GCA_964579375.1 uncultured Muribaculaceae bacterium | reverse complement strand
CTGCCGTCTTTTGCCGTGTCAACATCGTAACCGCTTTGAGCAAGGTCAAACTCTAAAAGTTCTCTGATATCAGTATCATCATCAACTACCAAAAGTTTTTTGTTCATCTTGTTTTCCCGTATCTGTCAGCATTATCGCACATTTATGCTTTATTCTCAAGAAAATTTTTTCAAAATACATTTTGAGTTGAAATAATTTAAAAATTGCGAAAAATTTGCATCAAAAAAGCAGGCTGTGACACCTGCTTTTGCCTTTTCGGTAAAGAAATTACATATTGTTTAACATATCGACACGACGTTGATGACGACCGCCTTCAAATTCCGTGTCAAGCCAAATTCTGCAAATATCTTCCGCTGTTAACGCACCGATAATTCTTTCGCCCATACAAAGGACATTGGCGTCGTTATGAAGTCTTGAATATCTTGCTGAAGTTGTATCCGAACAAACTACCGCTCTGATACCTTTAACTTTGTTTGCAGCGATTGAAACGCCTATGCCCGAACCGCAACAGATAATTCCTCTGTCTACTTCGCCTGCAACTACCGCATCTGCAACTTTTTTTGCATAAACGGGATAGTCTACGGAGTCTGATGTGTATGTTC
The DNA here is from genome assembly GCA_964579375.1 of uncultured Muribaculaceae bacterium. Classification (GTDB taxonomy): domain Bacteria; phylum Cyanobacteriota; class Vampirovibrionia; order Gastranaerophilales; family Gastranaerophilaceae; genus RUG841. The sequence continues at coordinate 2,310 of CAZOGS010000082.1, read as the reverse complement.
CGTAATCTTCAAATTCGTATTCATCTTTAAAAATTTCAATAAGTTTATTTTTGAGGTTAATTCCGCCGTGGTCACAACCGAAGCCGATTTTTAATTTTTTTGCCATAATGAGCCGTCCTTTCATAAGTACAAGTTTATCATTTAGCTTTTTTTAAAACAATAGTTTACAAAAATTCATACAAATGGATTATTTTTGGCAATTTTCATGAAAAAATCAACTTTATATAAGTGCGGGCAAAGTGCCCGAAACAGTTTCCTCGCAAAGATGTGGGGCGACCTCATGTGTAAAAGTGAAAAACAAAAAAACATAGCACCGAGCGAGTGCTTAACAAAAAAGTGTATTGTAAAGTGTGTGAATTTTAGACCGATTAGTCGGTCTTTTTTATTTTGTGTTCAAATAGTTTCAAAATTATTGTAATATATAAGTATGGCATACAAGTTTCTGACAGAAAAAGTTGAAAATTTACTGAACGGGCCGGCAGGAATGAGCGGCATAGGCAGTTTTGTGTTCTCAAGAGGTTTAACTTTTGACGGATTGCAAAATTCCGTTGAGTGTGAATTTTCTTATCAGGAAGAAGAAATTATTAAACACGATTTTGATACTTTTTCAAAACTTGTAAGTTTTATGAATTCAAACGGAACATTTTTTGTTTTGCACGGATTTATGGGTAGCGGAAAGTCCACAATGGTTGATTGTTTGCCGAAAATAATCAATCAGGATGTGCTTTATTTCAGAACGAATTGTTTTGAATCGACAAATTTGGATGATGTTTTGCTCGGAATTCACACGGACTTTGTAAATTACCATAACCAACGAAAAATTATACTTCCTAAGGTCGATTCAACAGGGTTTACGGATAGAATTAACGCATATTTAAAGAGTGTTAATTTGCCGATGTTGTTTGTGTTTGATTCCGTAAATGCGGAAAAATATCCTCTGCACGGAGAAATTTCAAACTTTATAAAACACCTTGCTCAAATAGAAAGAGTGAAGGTTGTTGTTACCTCAAGAAACCTTGCAAGTGATGATTTATCGGGTGAAAATAACCAAAATTATTCAATTATAAAACTTTGCGGAAAAGAAGAGTTTATTGAAATTTTGAATAAAAATGAAATCACATCGGATGAAGAAACGTACGAAAATGCTTTTGTTGCAACGAAAGGACATTATTTATACATTTCTTTGTTGATAAATGTTATCAAGCTTTTAAACTTAAATCTAAAAAGTGTTTATAACGATTATGCCAAGAAAAAGAAGACTATTTTTGACTTTTTAATTTCAAAAGTTTTGACATTAATTCCGGAAAGATTTTTCAAGACATTGTGGTTTCTTGCACTAATCAGAACGGGGGTAAGCGAAAACTTCCTGATAAAGCAAAAACTTTCTACACCTGATGAGCTTGCATATCTTGAAGAAAGAATGTTGCTTTGCCGTGAGGGCAGAAACATTTACCTTAAAGACTATGTAAAAAATACGGTTTCGGAAACAATAAATTCACAAACTTTTAAGGATATTCACATTTATTTGTCCGAATTATATGAGTCGCAACTGCCGAAAAAGCCTTCGGAGCGTGATTTGATAATTTCGAGAAGTACAATGCGTCGTGAAGCCGCATATCACAAAGAACAGGCTGAAAAGACAGTTGAAACCGCAACGAAGCCTCAATCTTCAAAGCAAGGCGGGGTGGATTATAACTATTTGAGTTATTCAAACAGTATCAAGAGGGATTGGAATTTTTCCGAGTCTTCCGTCGGCAACAAACAACAGCCTAAAAGGTTTGTAAAACCGGCTCCGAGAGGTTTGGCAACACGGATAAACAATAATTTAAGAGCAAAGAATTTTGAGCTTTCGAACGAAGAATTGAACCTTCTTAATAAGTTAAATCTTAAAGTCCCGAATGCGGAATTAATACGTAATGACAGAGAAGAACAGCCGTATGAGTTCAATCCGAGAAATCAAATCGGACGGGGAATTCAGCCGATGTTCAATTCTTCAAAATCAACATTTAATCAAAACGCAGTTAATTCACAAATTCCTCAACAAGAACCGGTGCAACAAACGGAAACACTTGCCGACGTAATGGATGAGGCAAGTCTTGCAGAGCAGGAATTTGATTTTGAGCGTGCTTTAAAAATATACGGCAAAGCGTACAGCATGACCGAAGATGCCGGTTATACCGAAGCAAAACCGATTATTATGATGCAAACTGCGTATTGCCATCGCAAAATGCAAAACAATGACGAAGCATTGAAGTGCTTTGAAATTGCATATAAATTGTATTGTGACATAAATCCGCAAAACGCAAATAA
>CAZOGS010000081.1:0-7478 GCA_964579375.1 uncultured Muribaculaceae bacterium | reverse complement strand
AGAATATCATTTTTGTCACAAACAACATCAACTTCAAATTCTTTTCCCTCAATGTATTGGTCAACGGCAACGGGATATTCCGGAGAAATTTGAACGGCTTCACGCATATATTCAATTAACTCTTTATCGTTAAAAACGACTTTCATTGCACGACCGCCCGTAACGTAAGACGGTCTTAAAAGAACAGGATATCCTATTTTTGAAGCAGCCTTCAAAGCTTCTTCAATCTTTGTAACGGCAATACTTTTCGGTTGTTTTATTTTTAACTCGGAAAGCAACATTTCAAAGCGTTTTCTATCCTCTGCAACATTGATGGATGCTACAGACGTACCCAAAATCGGAATGCCTCTTTTTGAAAGTTTCGGGGCAAGATTAAGTGCCGTTTGCCCGCCAAATTGCAAAATTACACCCTTCGGCAATTCTTGCCGTAAAACGTTACTGACATCTTCAATAAATAAAGGTTCAAAATACAATTTATCCGCAATATCAAAATCCGTACTGACAGTTTCCGGATTATTGTTAATAATAATCGACTCACAATTATTTTCTTTTATACCTTGAATTGCATGAACCGAACAGTAGTCAAATTCAATTCCTTGCCCAATTCTTACGGGGCCTGAGCCGATTACGACCACTTTTTCATCATCAGAAATGACATTTTCGTCATCTTCATCGTAAGTTGAGTAATAATAAGGTGTTTGAGCCTCAAATTCCGCCGCACAGGTATCCACAATCTTATGAACGGGATAAATATTGTGAGCTCGTCTTAAAGTATCGATTATAAATTTCGGTTTTCCCGTCAGAGTACTGATTTCTTCATCCGTAAAGCCCATGGATTCAGCCTTTTTCAGCAACTCGACAGAAAACTCTTCCGTATGCAATTCATTTTCGGTCTTAATAATATTTTGGAATTTATACAAAAACCATTTATCAATTTGTGTTAATTCATACAACTCTTCCACGGAAAAATCTTTTCTTAAGGCAGCGGAAATTGCGTATATTCTGCCGTCATCGGCATTTTTTAATTTTTCAATGAGCTGTTCTTGACTCATTTTTTCGTGTTGTTCGCTTCTAAAACCGATAACACTTCCTTCGAGGCAAACCAAAGCTTTCAAAAAGGCACTTTCAAACGAACGATCAATCGCCATAACTTCGCCCGTTGCCTTCATTTGTGTACCCAATTTGCGATTTGCATATCCGAATTTATCAAAAGGCCATTTCGGAATTTTAACAACAACATAATCAATAGCCGGCTCAAAAGAAGCCTTCGTTTTGCCTGTTACATAATTTGGAATTTCGTGCAAAAGTAAACCGACGGCGATTTTTGCGGTAACTTTTGCAATCGGGTAGCCTGCGGCTTTTGAAGCAAGTGCAGAAGACCGACTTACTCTCGGATTTACTTCGATTACGACGTATTTTTTTGTTTTGGGATTAAAAGAAAATTGGACATTACATCCGCCTTCAATCTTTAAAGCCCGAATAATTTTCAAAGAAGCCGTTCTTAAAATTTGATACTCTTTATCCGTCAAGGTTTGAGCAGGAGCAACGACGATGCTGTCCCCCGTGTGAATACCGACAGGGTCTACATTTTCCATTGAACAAATCGTAATTGCCGTATCGTTGCTATCCCGCATAACTTCAAATTCTATTTCTTTATCACCCAAAAGTGATTCTTCAAGCAGTACTTGATTTATGGGGCTTGCCGTAAGTCCTTGATACACAGCTGATTTCAATTCTTCATCGTTATGTGCAATTCCTCCTCCCGTTCCGGCAAGCGTATATGCGGGACGAATTACAATCGGATAGCCGATTTTTTTCGCAAATTTTACCGCATCATCAACATTATCAACGATATCACTGTTTGCAATCGGTTCACCGATTGTCGTCATTAAATCTTTAAAACTTTTTCTGTCCTCCGCTTTTTGAATTGCATCAATGGATGTTCCCAAAACACGCACATTGTATTGAGCCAAAATACCTTTATTATGAGCTTCCGTGACCAAGTTTAATCCGGTTTGACCGCCTATTGCCGCCAAAATCCCGTCGGGTCGTTCCCGTTTAATAATGTATTCAAGCGAGTCAATATTTAACGGTTGAATGTAAATTCTATCCGCAACATCATCATCCGTCATAATTGTAGCAGGATTGCTGTTCAAAAGAACAACTTCAATACCCTCTTCCCGCAAGGCTTTGCATGCTTGCGTGCCCGCATAATCAAATTCAGCCGCCTGACCGATTATAATCGGTCCCGAACCGATAACAATAACTTTCTTTATCGATAAGTCTTTAGGCATTCACATTCTCCTTACTTACCGATTTGACCCAATTTTTAAAAATTTCTCTTGCATCTTCAGGTCCGGGGGTTGCTTCAGGATGGAATTGAACACAAATAATTTTTTTTGTCTGGTCACAAAAACCCTCAACCGTTCCGTCATTGACATTTCTGTGTGTTACAATTGAGGTTTGAGGCAACGACTTTTCATCAACTGCATAGCCGTGATTTTGGGAAGTGATAAAAACTTTTCCCGTTTCAAGATTTATAACGGGATGATTTGCTCCTCTGTGACCGAATTTAAGCTTGTATGTATCACCTCCGATTGCAAGTGCCGCAAGTTGATGACCAAGACAAATTCCAAAAAACGGAATTTTTCCGACAAGATTTTTTATTGTTTTAATATTCACATCTTTAGGGTCGCCTGCACCGTTGGAAAGCATTATGGCATCGTGGTTTCCGCCCAAGATTGTTTCTTCCGAAACATCAAAAGGATAGACCGTTACATCTGCCCCGGCAAGCTGTAATTGTTCAACGATACTTTTTTTTACACCAAAATCAATCATCGCAAAATCCGCAATCCTTTCACCGATTGCTTTATGTTTTGTTATATTTTTTTCACTCGATAAAGCAACTATATTTTGAGGAAATTTGTATTCCGCAAGTCTTTTTCTTTGCTCATCGGTGATTTTTCCCGTTGTAATTAGGCAGTTTATACTTCCCGTCGAACGAATTATCTTAGTAATTTTTCTCGTGTCAACATTGCTCAGGCACAAAATATCATTGTGCAAAAGATAATCGGAAAGTGACATTTTTCCGTTTTGAGGAATTTCGGAATTTTCTTTAATTATAAAAGCGGCAACCTGTATTTTTTTCGAAACCGCAAAATCTTTATCCACACCGTAATTTCCAATCAAAGGATATGTCATAACAACAATTTGCGAATTATAAGACGGGTCTGTCAAAATCTCCTGATATCCTGTCATTGCAGTATTAAAGACCAACTCGCCCAAAACCGTTTTTTCGTTAAGATTGGCTTCGGCTTCCAAAATCATTCCGTTTTCCAATAAAATTTCAGCCTTACTCATAAATTCTCCAAAACTTAACAATTGAATTATACAATAATATTTGTTTTTTTCAAAAAAAATGTCGAAAAATTCAACCGAATATTTTATATAAAAGCTGTTTTCTCTTATTTATTCCAATATTTCTATTTTTGTAATAAAATATTTTCATAAATTTTAAAGGAAAAAACAATGTCTAAAAAACCAATTGTAGCAATAATCGGCAGACCTAACGTCGGAAAATCAACTTTCGTAAACAGACTTGCGGGAGCGAGGCACTCAATTGTAGATGATGCCCCCGGAGTTACTCGTGACAGAAAATATTTTGACGTTCAATGGCTTGATAAAGTTTTTACGGTAATTGATACGGGCGGTATCGTTCCGTCCGACGAAGAAGATATTCCCGTAAATATTTTTGCACAGGCAAAAATTGCTTGCGAAGAAGCTGACAAAATAATTTTTATGACTGACGGAAAAGACGGTGTTACTCCGATTGATGAAGACATTGCAAACATTCTCAGACGCAGCGATAAGCCGATTTTTCTTGCGGTCAATAAAATCGATTCAATGGAAAGAAATTCTTATGCGGCAGAATTTTATTCACTTTCCTTAGGCGAACCTTATCCGATTTCGGCACTTCACGGCTCAGGCGGAGTTGGTGACCTTTTAGATGCCGTTACGGCAGATTTTGAAGCTCCGACTGAAGATGAAGAAGTCGAAAATCGTCCCGTAAGAATTGCCATCGTCGGCAAACCTAATGCGGGAAAATCTTCAATCGTTAACGCCCTTTTAGGTAAAGACAGATGTATTGTTTCGGATATATCGGGAACAACACGTGACACAATTGATTCAACCGTTCGATACGAAAAAGAAGATTTCATCTTGGTTGATACCGCAGGAATAAGAAAAAAAGCCAAAGTTGATTGGGGTGTTGAAAAATTTGCCGTTACAAGAGCCATAAAAGCAATCAGAGATTGCGATGTAGCGGTTTTGGTAATTGATGCAACAGACGGAATGACCGATCAAGATAAAAAAATAGCTTCACTTATAATCGAAGCAGGAAAAGGAATGATTGTTGCGATTAATAAATGGGATTTGGTTGAAAACAAACAATCTTCAACAATTAATAAATTTGAACAAGAAATTGAAAAAGATGCACCGTTTTTACACTACGTTCCTAAAATTTTCATCAGTGCGGTTACAAAACAGCGTCTTGTAAGTATTTATAAGGAAACGAAAAAAGTTTGGGAACAATGTACAAAGAAAGTTTCCACAAGTGTTCTTAATAAGGTAATTGCGGATGCATACGCAATGGTTCCGCCCGATACCGTTAAAAATAAACGTTTGAAAATATATTATACAACTCAAATCAAAGTTGCACCGCCGTCTTTTGCACTTTTTGTAAACAAAGAAGATTTGCTTAAAGACAGCTACAAAAGATATATTGAAAATCGTATGAGGGAAGCGTTCGGCTTCTTCGGAACTCCCATCAGACTCAGTGTAAGAGAAAAAGGAGATAAAGAAAAATGATAATAACTTTAATCATAAAAGTTGCAATTGCGGCAGTTGTTGCATATTTAATCGGTTCAATACCGACCGGTTATTTAATTGTAAAATCAGCAACCGGTCAAGACATTCGTCAAATAGGAAGCGGTTCAACGGGTGCAACAAACGTCAAGCGTGTAATGGGCAAGAAATGGTTTTTTATCGTTTTGTTGCTCGATGCTTTAAAAGGTGCAATCCCTGTAATGATAGCTAACTTTGTACCGTATTTGCATTCAAATTCGGGTCTTACGGCTGTTATCGCCGCAGCATGCGTGTTATTAGGTCACAGTAAGTCAATTTATTTGGGCTTTACAGGCGGTAAGTCGGTAGCTTCGGGCGTCGGTACAATCCTTGCACTTTCGCCGATGGTCGGTATCTCAATTGCCGTCATTTGGGCAATTATTACTTATTCGTCAAAATATGTTTCATTAGGCTCAATTATTGCACTTGCCCTTTCGCCATTTTTGATGTTCTTATTTAATCAACCGATTGCATACATCATTTATTGCTTTATCGGTGCGATTTACGTAATTTACCTCCATCGGGAAAATATTAAAAGACTTCTTGCAGGTACGGAAAATAAGGTCAGATAAATGGGCTTGAAATATATTCCTAAAGTCAAAGTAACCGATAAGCACTCTCTTGCTGTCGTTTATACCCCGGGAGTTGCGGCTGCTTGCCTCAAAATTGTCGAAAATCAAGACTCGGCATTTGATTATACAAACCGTGAAAATACGGTCGGAGTCTTTGCTTTGGAATACGAAAAAGCCTTGAAGCGTGCTGAATTTTTAAAAAACGCACTGAACATTGATGCCGTTCCGATTGAAATTAACTCGTCAAAAGCGGAAGAAATTAAAACAGTCGTCGAAAATCTTGAACCGACTTTCGGTGCTGTAGATTTGAGTATTTTGGCAGAATTTGTCAAAGATGTTCATTTTGACGTTAAAATACCCGTTTTAACAGGAGTTGTTGAAAATTTAAAAGAATTTTTTCTTTGCATTTCAAAAAACTCTTTCATTCCGGACTTGAATAAACTCACTGGAACATTGGGTGAACAGTCTTTAACATTAAGAAAAATTTCGGGCGGTTCAATTGAAGCAATTTACACTAAAGAACCGCATACAAAGCCTATCGGCGTTATCAGCGAAGGTTCTGCGGTTTTGGGCTTGGGAAATATCGGTGCGTTTGCGGCACTTCCCGTAATGGAAGGCAAATCGGTTCTCTTCTCTTCTTTGGCTGATTTGAGTGCCATTCCGATTTGTATCAAAGAACAAAATCCCGAAAAATTTATCAAAATTGTTGAACTTATTAAAAATTCTTTTTCCGCAATAAATCTTGAAGATATTGCAGCTCCGAATTGTTTTCAAATCGAAAAAGCTTTAAGCGAAACATCCGAAATTCCTATTTTCCACGATGATGCTCACGGCACGTCAATAGTCGTAACAGCAGGGATTATAAACGCTCTGAAAGTCGTCGGCAAGGATTTGGACAAAATCAAAATCGTAATGTCAGGTGCGGGTGCCGCAGGATGTACAATTGCAAAATTATTGCTTGAGGCGGGGGCAAAAAACCTTATCGTCTGCGACAGAGAAGGTGCCTTGGCAAATGACAAAATACACCAAAAGCCAAACCACGCAGAAATGGCAAAATTAACAAACCCTAACGGGGAAACAGGTTCTTTAAAAGATGTTTTAAAAGGTGCCGACTTGTTTATAGGCGTTTCCGCACCAAATCTGCTCGATGAGAATGATATAAAAAACATGGCAGATGATGCGGTCGTTTTTGCACTTGCAAACCCCGTCCCTGAAATCATGCCCGAAATTGCGGAAAAAGCAGGTGCAAGTGTTGTTTCAACAGGAAGAAGCGATTTCAAAAATCAGATAAATAACTGCCTTGCTTTCCCCGGAGTTTTCAAAGGACTTTTGAAATACGGAATAAAGAAAATCACACCGCAAATGAAATTAAATTGTGCAAAAGCTCTCGCTTCGGTCGTGAACGAAACGGAATTGTCAAAGGATTATATCATTCCCGATGCCCTTGATTTGAGGGTAGTTGACGCCGTTGCGGACGGATTGAACGTAAATAATAATTAAGTATTGCGAAATGTAACAATTTTGTGACATGCTGAAATTGACCCCCTCCCCGATGTTTTTATATATATGTAAGGGATATACAAAAACTGAGAGAGTTGTATATCATAATTGATAGAGGGACAGAGTATGGGTTTAGGTTTTTCGTCATTTGGACATTTTACGATGGGTTCGGGAAGAAACAATGCTTCTTTGAACAGAAACAATAACTCATCTGCAAATAATAACAGAAATTTTAATCATAATTCAGAAACGGCAGGCAGCTTGGCATTCAATGCCGAAACGGCAGGAAGTTTGGCATTCTTGGGTGAAAGTGCAGGTTCGTTGGCATTTGTGAATGGTGAAACGGCTGGCAGTTTGGCTTTTACCGGTGAGTCGGCAGGAAGCTTAGCATTTACGGGCGAAAGTGCCGGAAGCTTAGCATTCTGTGGTGAAAGTGCGGGCAGTCTTGCATCAGATTCATCTTCAGAAGGTGGCTTCTGCTCATTTGCTTAAGAGGAATTATGA
>CAZOGS010000080.1:0-7531 GCA_964579375.1 uncultured Muribaculaceae bacterium | reverse complement strand
TCTTTTTCTGACGGAAAATGGATGAGCTTTCCCGTTGTGGTTCTTGCATTCATCATCATTTTGCCGTGTTTTTCTTTTTGTGATTCACAGAGGACTTCGTATGTTTTGCCGACAAGTTTTTGATTTGATGCAAGTGTCATTTTGCAATTTGTTTCGTGAAGTCGTTGGAAGCGTTCTTCTTTTATTTCATCGGGGATGAAAATATCTGTCATTCTTCCCGCTTTTGTGAACGGGCGAGGGGAGTAGATTGCGGTGTTGGAATAATCTATTTTAAGTTCTTCGATTGCCGAGAGAGTGTCTTGAAATTCTTCTTCCGTTTCTCCGGGGAAGCCTGCAATGAAGTCACTCGTTATTTCAACTTCATCGTAGCGATTTCTTATTTTGTTATAAATTTCATAATATTGTTCCCTGTCATATCTGCGATTCATTGCTTTTAACACTCTTGAATTGCCCGATTGCATGGGGATGTGGAAGAATTTGCAGACTTTATCGCATTCCGCAACCGCTTCAATTAAATCATCCGTTATGTCTGTCGGATAAGATGTGACAAATTTAATTCTGAATTTTCCTTCAATTTTATTCAATTCTCTTAAAAGATTTGCGAGAGTAATATTTGGGGCGTTCAAGTCTTTTCCGTAACTGTCGACATTTTGACCGAGAAGAGTTATTTCTTTTTTGCCGTCGGCAATTGCTTTTTTAGCTTCTTTTATGATTAATTCGGGACGACGGCTTCTTTCTCTTCCTCTTGTGAAAGGAACGACGCAGTACGTACAGAAATTGTTACAGCCTTCGATAATCGGAATCCACGCTCCGACTGTGTCTTGTCGGTTTAGTTTTAATTCTTCCGGTTCGGGGTACGGGATAGTTGTTATTTCGCAAACTTTTTCACCGCTTTCAACCCTTTTTACAAATTCGGGAAACTTAAAAATATTATGAGTTCCGAAAATTAAGTCAAGATAGGGCATCCTTTTGAATAATGAGTCTTTGTCAAGCTCCGCCGCACAACCGCAAATTCCGATTTTCATTTCGGGACGGTTCTTTTTCCTTTTTCCCCAAACTCCTAATTGACTGTATGCTTTGTCAACCGATGTTTGTCTGATTGCACAAGTCGATACGATTAAAAAGTCGGCTTCTTTTTGGTCGGTTGTTTTTTCGTAACCGAGCTCCATAAACATGCCTTCTAATCGTTCCGTGTCTGATTTATTCATCTGACAGCCCATTGTTTCAATATAAAATTTTTTGCTCATAATTTCTTCCTTAATAAATTTATTTTACATTAAAAACCCGAACTATGATATACTAAAAACTGAAACAGGAGAAAATTATGACAAATCGTATCAGAGCAAGCCATATTTTGGTAAAAACAGAGGCGGAAGCCTTAGATATAAAAAATCAAATTGAAAACGGAACAATTGATTTCCCTCATGCGGCAGGACAATATTCATTTTGCCCGTCAGGCGGTGACGGCGGTGATTTGGGTTGGTTCGGAAAAGGCGTTATGGTAAAATCTTTTGAAGATGCCGCTTTTTCGGCTGAATTAAACAAGGTTACAAATCCCGTTCAAACCCAATTCGGATGGCACTTAATTTTAGTTACTGAAAAAGAAGATTAAGATGAACGAAAGTATTACGACATTACGCAAATTCCTTTTGGATAATGAAACAGACGCAATTTTGATAAATTCTTCCGATGAATTTTTGTCGGAATATAACATTTTGCCTCGTAATTCAAGATATAAAGTTACGGGATTTTCGGGCTCTATGGGCGATTGCATCGTTACGAAAAATAACGTTTATCAAATTGCGGACGGTCGTTACCATCAGCAAGCCGACAGAGAGGTAAATCACGATGTCGTAACCGTTCTTAAGATGCAACAGGGTAGCTCACCGATTAATGAAATAGTTGGTGTTCTTGATGAAAATTCTTCTCTGTCTGTAGTTGCAAACAAGGTTTCTGCGGATTTTTGTGAAAATTTGCAAAAAAAATGTGACGAAAAAAATATTAAAATAAAATATTTAAGCAGTGACCCTTTAGAGGATTTATCTCAAAATTCTTATACAAACGTCGAATTGGTGAGGGTTTCGGATGAAATTGCACATCTTTCGCCGAAAGAAAAATTTGAGTATTTTGCGAATAAATTGAGCGAAAAACAAATTTTGCTTGTCACTGTTCCGACAGATTTTGCGTATTTAACTAATCTCAGAAATTATGATTTCCCGTATTCATCCGCTCCGAGAGCAAAAGCGATTGTTTCCAAAAACGGTGTGATTTTGTTTACAAATTCAAAAATTCCTTATGATTTTGAGGGTTTGAGCGTTGAACCTCTCGATAAATTTAAAAATGTTCTTGCAAAATTTATCGGAAAAGAAATTTTGACTGACAAATCGACCGTTTCTCAATTTGATTTTATGCAAATCCACCCGTCAAATAAGATTTTGCAGACGGATATTTTTGATATTAAGTCGGAAAAATTTGACAGCGAAATAGAAAGTTTAAAAACGGCTTTTGCCCGTACAGACAGGGTTATGAAGAGAATGGATGCTTTGATTAACTCTGATGCAAAGTTGACGGAGTACGATTTGTTCTGTTCCATTAATCAATTTTTCAAGGAAGAAGGGGCGTTGACGCAAAGTTTCAAGCCGATTATTTCATCAGGTGCAAATTCTTCGATAATTCACTATACAGTTGCTTCTCCCGAAAAAGTGATTGAAAACGGTGATTTGGTAATGATTGATTGCGGCGGTTTCTTTGAAGGCGGGCTTGCAACCGATATTACAAGAACTTTTGTAAAAGGAACTCCGACCGAAGAGCAAAAGTATGTTTATACAAAGGTTTTCAAGGGTGCCGTGGCGGCTTTGGCTCATGAATTTGACGAAGATACAACGTGGCAAGATGTTGATTTACTTGTTAGAAAAGAACTTGCAAATGAGGAGAAAAACGGTTATCTTTATTCTCATTCTACGGGGCATGGCATCGGAATTTCCGTTCATGAATTTCCTCCGAGATGTTCTTTTCAAGAAGAATACGCAAAGCCTTTTAAGAAAAATTATGTTTTTTCGATTGAACCGGGGTTGTACAAAAAAGGCGTCGGCGGTGTAAGGCTTGAAAATGCGGTTTATGCAAAATCTGTTTCACCAAACCTTGAAATAGAAGTGCTTTCTCACTATCCGTTTGAAGAAAAATTGATAAACCGTGAAATGTTAACAGATAAAGAATTGAAATTTTTAGAAGATTGGCAAAATTATGGTAAAAAAAATAACATCGGTATCTAATCCTACAATTGTTGAGTTTGCAAAGCTTTCGACCTCAAAAGTTCGTGCGTTGACGGGGCTTTTTCTTGTTGAGGGTGAAAAGGCTCTTGAAGATATTTTAGATACGGATATTCAAATCAGAGATATTTTTGTGTCGGAAGACTATGATTATTCAAATTTGCCTGAAGATTTGGTTACCGTTGCTTCCGAAGCGGTTCTGAAAAAACTTTCGTCGGCTGATAATCCTCCGAAAGTCATTACTGTTGCCTATCAACGACATATGGATTTGTTTGATTTTAAAGGAATGAACAGGTTACTTTTGTTAGACGGAATTTCCGACCCCGGAAATATGGGCACTATAATAAGATTGGCTGCGGGGTTTGAATATGACGGGATTATGCTTTACGGCAATTGTGTCGATCCTTATAATCCGAAAGTCATTCGTTCTGCTGCAGGAAATTTCTTTAAAATTCCGTTTGCAATCGTTCCTAACGCTTTTACATTGAAAGAATTTCGCTCATATTTTATTACAATGACGGATTTGCACGAACAAGATGCGGATGCTCCTGAGGATATTCCGATTGAGGAACAATTTATTTTGGTTCTCGGCAGTGAAGCAAACGGTATTTCAAAGGAACTCCTTGATATTCCTCATTGGAACGCAAATATTCCGACCGAATCGGTTGAGTCACTGAATGTTGCGACGGCTGCCGCTATCATTATGTACGAATTTTCTAAAAAATATTGGAGATAATTCAAAATTTAAACGGGGACTTGTACAAGTCCCCGTTTTTAGTGCAATTTGTCGACGTGATTGTCTGATTTAAAAAAATCGTTTTTAAAACTTTTTCAAGTTTGCAAGCGTACTGTCAAATGATTTTACTCCGACTTTTGAGAACTCGACAAAGTACAACGTCGTTCCCGCAACCGTTTTGACATCTTGAACGTAACCTATTCCGTATTGAGGATGAAAAACTCTGTCATCTTTTTTAAATTCTTGTGGCGTCGATACAGTGTGCAACGGCAAATTGCCTTGCTGACTTTGTTCTCTTGCCCTTGCCTCGGCAATCCTCCTTTTTATCGGATTGTCCTCTAAGATTTTTTGAATTTTTGCATCATTGTCCGCTTTTCTCTCTTCTTCCGAACGGGCATGCTTTGAAACAAATCCTCTTTTTTGAGGTGCAACAAAATTTTTGCCGAAACTTGTCGATGACGAACTTGAGGAGCCTGTCGAACTTGAAGAGTTATATTTCGGAGCGACAAAATTTTTGCCGAAACTTGTTCCGTTGAATGAACTTGAAGATTGTACCGCTTTTGCCGCTCTGTTAAACGATGACGGTTTCTTTTCGTAACGGTTATAATCATCATAATCGTTTTCATAACGGTTAAATCGATTATTATAATCATTATTTTTTCTTGGACGGATATCTTCTTCGTTACGGTTTGTAAGGTTAAACGGAATTTCGTTTATAAACCTGCTCGGTTCGTAATAATTGTAATTTCCCCACATTTTACGACGTTCTGCATGGGTTATAAAAAGACGTTTTCTTGCTCGGGTTACTCCGACGTACATAAGACGACGTTCTTCTTCCATTTCTGACTCGTCGGCATGCCCGTTTGTTCCTCCGGTTGCCCTGCTGTGCGGGAAAATACCTTCGTCAAGTCCCGCAAGAAATACAACGTCAAATTCAAGACCTTTTGCACTGTGTAAAGTCATTAATGTTAAGGCGTTGTCCTCTTCTTCGTAACTGTCGATGTCTGAAACCAAGGCAACTTGACTCAAAAATTCGCCCAAAATGTTACCGTCCTCTTCGGTCGGTTCAAATTCTTCCGCAACATTTATAAATTCTTGCAGGTTGTCTGTTCTCGACTCTGCCGTAACTTCGTCGTCAACCTCTTTTCTCCAATCAAGGTAATGGATTTCGCCGATTAAATATGAAATGTATTCGGGCAACTTCATTGTCGGTTGTTTTAGTTGCAAATTCAAAATCAGTTCCCAAAAACCTTTCAATTTCGTCTTTGTTCCTGCCGAAAATTCATCGTAATTGTCTATGTCTGCTAAAATATCGGACATCGGAATTTCCGTTTGTGCAGAAATTTCCATAAGCTTCTTGACCGTCGTATCTCCCAAAGAACGTTTTGGTTTGTTGATAATTCTTGCTAAACTTTGAGAATCTGACGGATTGGAAATTAATTTTAAATAGGCTACGATGTCCTTAATTTCTTCTCTGTCGTAAAATTTTTGTCCGCCGACAACTTTGTACGGGATTGAACGAGCCATGCATGCTTCTTCGAGTTTTCTTGATTGAGAGTTCGTTCGGTATAAAACGCAACATTCCGAAAGTTTGTATCTTCCTCTTAAGTCACGGACGTTTCGCATGATGTAATCCGCCTCGTCATCATCATCTCCGCCTTCGTATATCTCGATTTTTTCGCCTTCTCCGAGGTTTGAATAAAGATTTTTTTCGGTTCTTTCCATATTGTTTTTGATGACTGCGTTTGCCGCCTGCAAAATCATTCCCGTTGAACGATAATTTTGTTCAAGTTTAATCATTTGTGCATCGGGGAAGTTAACCTGCATGTTGAGCAAAATTCTGTAATCCGCACCTCTCCAACTGTAAATCGATTGGTCAATATCTCCGACCGTGCAAAGGCTTCGTTTTTCGGGCTTATACATCGGGTCATCGTTTGTATAAATCGATTTGATAAAGTTGTATTGTGCAAGGTTTGTGTCTTGAAACTCGTCGACTAAAATGTGCTTAAATCGCTTAAAATACTTTTCTCGGACTTCCTTATTATTTTTCAAAAGTTCGCATGCCATAAGAAGCATGTCGTCAAAATCCACGGCATTGTTGAGTGCAAGCTGATTTTGATATTCCGTATAAACCCTCGAAAACTGTTCGTCACGATAAGAACGGGCTCTCGTTGCAAAATCGTATGCCGTTATCATTCTGTTTTTTGCGTCGGAAATGACTGTGCGAAGCTGTTTTACAGGGTAAACTTTTTCATCCATATTAAGCTTTTTCAGAGCGTTTTTGATGATTGTGTTCATGTCGGTGTCATCGTAAATGACAAAGTTCTTTTCGTATTTTTTGCCGTCTTTTGATACGTATTTGTCAATGTCGGTTCGCAATATTCTTCCGGCAATTCCGTGAAAAGTACCGACCCACATGCGTTTTACGCATTCTTCACCAAGCCATTTTGAAAGACGTTCTTTCATTTCTTTCGCAGCTTTATTCGTAAACGTTACTGCAAGAACTTCGTAGGCTGAAACTCCTGATTGAACAAGGTTTGCAATTCTTGAGGTCAAAACTTTAGTCTTTCCGCAACCTGCTCCCGCAAGGATTATCAATGTACCCTCGTTGTGCTGTACCGCTTGCTTCTGCTCGTTGTTTAATCCCTCAAGTAAATTTACCATAACTTCCCTGCTAACTGTCTGTCTTTCGTATGATACCTCAAGCAAACATGCTTTTGCATAAAAAACGGTTTTTTGATAACTTTTTTAAAGTTCGTGCCGATATAACCGTCTGTTGAAAAACTTTTTCGGTAAAATTTGCAAAAAAAAAATCAAGCTAAACTTTGCTTGACTTTAAATTAACTTCTCTCTCTCTCAAGGTGTTGAATGAATTATGTTCTGTGACTAATTCAAAGCAACTAATTTTGTTTTAATTCCCATTTCGGAACTCATTGTTTTGGCATTGGAAATAGCCATGGCACGTCTTTTCTTTGCACCTTGCAGTAAAAATTCTACACAACTTGAAATATTATTTTCAGATACCTTAAGTTTCTTAATCATTCCGTTGCTTCCCTTTTTAACTACATAATGTTTATCGGCAAAAAAGCATGAAAACTTTAGGATTTTTATTTGTTTTGTTAAGATTTCTTTACAAATTTGTATTTTTCTTATTTTCTTTATTTTTCTTATCTTTGTTTTTTTGCAAAAAAAAGCCGCTTATTAGCGGCTAAATCTCTTTTGTTTTAAATTAACTACTCTACTATTTAACTGCGGCAATCATTTTGCCGACACCCATATCGGAATTTACCGATTTTGCACACATAAGTGCGTTCGCTCTCCTCTTCTGTGCACCTCTCAATAAAAATTCTACCGAACCTGAGATATTATTATTGGCTGTGCTTAACTTCTTTATCATTTTATAAACCTTTTAAAAATCTGTTTCACTTACATTTTTGTTATCGGCAACACAAATTCCAAACTTTAATTTTTTGATTTAAAATGTTACAAAATGTTTACAATTAACCTTTGTCTTATCAAAAATGAA